>JBMOPR010000426.1:0-14839 GCA_049323075.1 Pseudomonadota bacterium | reverse complement strand
AGTGGATATCCACCAGCGGTGATGATGGCTGGTATTTCGCGGGCTTTGAAATCTACGATGCAGAAAACACCGATTATGACAAGTGGCTGGTCATGGTGCGGGAGCGCAAGGGCTGAATTGCAGGGGCTGAATTAAATGGGCCGTGCGCCCTCAGGATGCTGCCTGCTTGCCGTGCTGTTCCCGGTACAGCGTGCAGCGGTCGCGGCCGTTCTGCTTGGACTGGTAAAGCGCAATGTCGGCCTGTTCCAGAATGTTGTGGACACTCTTTGAGTCCGGCAGGGTCAGGGAGGCAACCCCGATGCTCACGGTCAGCGGCAGCGCGAGTTCCCCCACCACAAACAGATGTCGTCTGACGGCCTGCAAAATCTTTTCCGCTACCTGCAGGGCGCCGCCGGTGTCCGTGGATGGCAGGATGATCACGAATTCCTCGCCGCCATAGCGGGCCACTGTATCCGTATCCCGCCGCACGTTTTTACGCATGATCTCCGCAATCTGCGCCAGAACCTGATCCCCCACCGGATGACCATAGGTATCGTTGATATTCTTGAAATGGTCGATGTCGATCAACAGCACCGCCAGGTGTTCCAGATAGCGGGTGGAACGTTTGCATTCCAGGGCGAAGGCTTCATCGAAGTAGCGCCGGTTTTTCAGGCCGGTCAGCCCGTCCGTCGCGCTCAGTTCCGCCAGCTTGCGGTTGGCCTGTTCCAGTTCCTGGGTGCGGGCTTTCACATTCGCTTCCAGTACGGTCTTCGCTTCACGCTGGATGCGGGAATTTTCCTCGGTCACAATCTTGATGCGGTCAGCCAGGGCGAACGACAGCAGCAGCATTTCCATGGCAGACCCGATCTGCATGGCGTACTCGGTGAAAAAATTGCTGGGCAACAGGCCAAAGGTTTTCAGTGTATAGGCCAGCATGCCACCCAGCAGCGCTGCCCAGGACATCATGAAATAGCGTGCCGGCTTGAACCGGGTGATCCAGCAATAAAATCCCACTACAAAAATGGCCACGGCACAGAGCATGGAACCCAGTGTTGCCAGCCGGATGATGGTTTGGTACTGCACAAACAGCGCGCCCGCCATCATTGCCACGAAATACAGCATCATGAAGTTGAACAGCCTGGAGGCGCGCGGCGCATTTTTCGGCAATACCAGAAAGGCGCTGGAAAACGCGATGATGAAGAACAGCCCGAACGACATCAGGAACGCAATCGAGCGGTTGTTCCACCAGGGCGATTCCGGCCACAGGTATTCAAATGCCAGCCCGTTCAGTGCCAGCTGGAACACGCCGTAGCCGGCGATGTAGGCCACGCACAGAAAATAGGTACGGTCCCGCAGCGAAACCCACAGCAGGCCGTTATAGACCGCCATGGCGAAGATCAGGCCGTAATACAGCCCAAACACGATCTGTACCTTGTGGTAGTGGGCGGCGTACGCGTCCTCGTTCCAGATCACCGTCGGCATCTGGATGGCGCCGCTGGTTTCCACCCGCAGCAGGATATCCACCTGATCGCCCCGGGGCAGCTTCAGTTCGAAGTTGGTGAAATGATTGCTCTTGGAGCGCTGGTGAAACGGAATGGAATCGCCGGCCTGGCGATGTTCCTGGCGGCCGTCGGCAAAAAAGTACCAGGCATCGATCTGGTCGATGATGGGGTACTGGAATTCCAGCACCCATTCTTCCTGGGCGGAATCGCGGTTGTCCAGGTGCAGGTGAAACCAGTAGGCGGACCGGGTAAAGCCAAAATTCAGTGTGGTGGTCTGGCTGCCCTGGAAGGCACCGGCGTCCACCTGGCGACGCGCATCGTCCACCGTCAGCGTGTGATCGGCATCTTCCAGATAAGTGAGGTTGAGGGACAGATCGTTACGCGGCGCATCTTCCGTCAGCGACACCCATGCCTGGCGCAGATTGGCCCGGGTCTCGGAGGCCAGGGCGTCGGGCAACACCAGCAGGCTCCACAGGCCAACAACGGCGAGCAGGAGAAGGCGGGTTCTGTAGCGGACGGTCGGAACACTCAACACTTACAGGCCTTGAAATGACAGCATTTTCCGGGGATTTATCGTTTTAAGTGTATCCGGTAATGTGGATTATGCGAGTCACCGCACTGGCCGGTCCTGACATCCTGATCCGGCGCTAACCGACCCCGGTTCAGCTGGGGGGCAAGCTGGTGTTCTGCCTCGGAATAAGCGGCAACTGTGCCCTCGGCAGAGGGGAGGAGATTTGATCATTTTTGCCAGTGATCTGGCGTCTGCGGCCATTTGCAGTTATTGCGCCGGTCTTTAAAGTAGCACGATTGTCCCCGACACCGGCGCTGGAACAGGGCCGGTGTACGATATACTCCCGCACCTACACGGCAGATCAAGGCAGAACCCATGCAATTCCAAGGCACCGAACGCTACGTCGCCACCGACGACCTGAAACTGGCGGTGAACGCCGCCATCACCCTGCAACGTCCCCTGCTGATCAAGGGCGAACCCGGTACCGGCAAGACCATGCTGGCCGAGGAAGTAGCCGCCGGCCTGGGTCTGCGCCTGATCCAGTGGCACATCAAGTCGACCACCAAGGCCCATCAGGGCCTGTACGAATACGACGCCGTATCGCGGCTGCGGGATTCCCAGCTGGGCGATAACCGTGTCCATGACATCCGTAACTACATCAAGAAAGGCAAACTCTGGGAAGCCTTCACCGCCGAGGATCAGGTGGTATTGCTGATCGACGAGATCGACAAGGCCGACATCGAATTCCCCAACGACCTGTTGCAGGAACTCGACAAGATGGAATTCTATGTGTACGAAACCCAGGAAACCATCAAGGCGGTAAAGCGCCCCATCGTCATCATCACCAGCAACAACGAGAAGGAACTGCCCGACGCCTTCCTGCGCCGCTGCTTCTTCCACTACATCGATTTCCCCAGCAAGGAAACCATGGAAGCTATCGTTGCCGTGCATTACCCCGGCATCAAGAAATCCCTGGTGAAGGAAGCCATGGAAATCTTCTTCGACGTGCGCAAGGTGCCGGGTCTGAAGAAAAAGCCGTCCACCTCGGAACTGATCGACTGGCTGAAACTGTTGCTGGCCGACGAAATCCCCGAGGACGTACTGCGCAACCGCGACACCAAGAGCGCCATTCCGCCCCTGTACGGCGCACTGGTGAAAAACGAGCAGGACGTGCATCTGCTGGAACGTCTGGCGTTCATGAACCGTCGCGGTAACTGAACATGCTGATCAATTTCTTCTTCGAGCTGCACGAAGGCAAGGTGCCTGTCACCATCCGGGAATTTCTCGACCTGCTGTCTGCGCTGAAGAACCGGATCATCTACGCGGACATGGACCAGTTTTACCATCTGTCCCGTACCGTGCTGGTGAAGGATGAAAAGCACTTCGACAAGTTCGACCGCGCCTTCAAGAAATATTTTGACGGCCTGGAGGCGATCGACGATCTGTTCACCTCCCTGATCCCGGACGAGTGGCTGCGCAAGGAAATCGAGAAAACCCTCAGCAAGGAAGAATTCGAAAAGCTGAAACAGCTGGGCGATTTTGAAAAACTGATGGAGGAATTCAAGAAGCGGCTGGAGGAACAGAAGAAGCGCCACCAGGGCGGCAACAAGATGATCGGTACCGGTGGCACTTCGCCGTACGGTGCCTACGGCCAGAACCCGGCCGGCTTCCGCATGGCGGGCAACTCTCGCAACAAGAATGCGGTTAAAGTCTGGGAAAAGCGCCAGTACCGCAACCTGGACGATTCTGTGGAGCTGGGGGTGCGCAACATCAAGATGGCCCTGCGCCGCCTGCGCAAGTTCACCCGCGAAGGCATGCCGGACCAGCTCGACATCGACGACACCATTTCCTCCACTGCGCGCAATGCCGGTTACCTGGATATCAAGCTGGTGCCGGAAAAGCGCAACGGTGTGAAGGTGTTGATCTTCTTCGACGTGGGCGGTTCCATGGACCCCTACGTGCGTACCTGCGAAGAACTGTTCTCCGCCGCACGGGCCGAGTTCAAGCACATGGAGTACTTCTATTTCCATAACTTCATTTATGAAGGCGTGTGGAAGGACAACATGCGGCGCTGGACCGATCGCACCAATGTGTGGGACGTGATTCACACCTACAGCTCAGACTACAAGGTGATTTTCGTGGGTGACGCCACTATGTCTCCCTACGAGATCAGCTCCGTGGGCGGCAGCGTTGAGCACTGGAACGAGGAAGCCGGGGAAGTCTGGATGCGCCGCATCACCCAGCATTTTGACAAGGTGGCGTGGCTGAATCCGGAACCGGAATCCAGCTGGGAACACACTACCTCGGTGGTCTGGACGCGCAAACTCCTGGAAAACCGCATGTTCCCGCTGACCCTGAAAGGGCTGGAAGACGGCATGCGCTATCTGTCGAAATAAAGACGCTCAAATCAAGGGCTGTTCAAACAGCAGAAAAAACAAACCCCGGTTCGTCCGGGGTTTTTATTGTCAGCCTGACGCTGAGGGCGTTGCTGGTTGCTCAGCGCAGTTCCACCGTCGGCAGTTTCACCGCAGCAATGCGGACTTTCTCGGTCGGTGCCACCACCGTCGACACACCCGTGAACACCGTATCGCCGTGCTGGTTGCGGATCACGCAGTCGATCAGCACGATGTTGCCCTTGCGTTTCTTCTCCTGCACTGTCAGTGTCGCGGTCAATGTGTCGCCGGGGAAAACCGGCTTCTTGAATTTCATTTCCTGACCGGCGTAGATGGTGCCGGGCCCGGGAATGCGGGTGGCGACCGCCGCGCTGACGATAATGGCGCAGATCGAGCCATGGGCGATGCACTGGCCGAAGCGGGTGGTCTTGGCGTAGTCGGGATCAAGGTGCAGCGGATTGGTGTCACCGGAAATGATGGCAAACAGTTTGATATCATCCTCGGAAACGGTTTTCACGTATTCCGCCGTCTGGCCTTCCTGCAGTTCGTCGAACGGAATGTTTTCCAGATAATCCATCGTTACATCCTCCTCAAACGGATAGCCCTGCATTCTAATCAGCGTGCAGGGCTACCGGTATCGAAAGAGTGTAAGCGAATTTAGATTTTGGCACGCGCGGCGTCAGGCCATCGCGGCGTCCGTGCGGCGCACGTTTTCCCGGGTGGAAAAACGGGTGTCCAGCCAGGCCAGCACGTCGTCGATCACTTCGTGACGGTTGATCTCGTTGAAAATCTCGTGGCGCGCGTCTTCGTACAGTCTTACCGACACCTCGCGCACACCGCCGCTGCGAAGATGCTCCGCCAGCTTTTCGATACCGTGACGGCTGTTGTCGAAGCTGAGTGGATCGCGTTCGCCCGAGATCAGCAGGATCGGCAGCGCGGGCGGAATGTTGCGGATGTTGCGCAGGCGCGAGATCTGCTCCAGTCCGCCGGTCAGGTCCAGCCAGAGCTGGTTGGTGCAGAGAAAACCACACAGCGGATCACCGACGTACTTGTCCACTTCGCACGGATCGCGGCTCAGCCAGTCAGAGCCGGTGCGAGGGCTTTTTGCGACCTGACGGTTGTAGCTGGCAAAGGTGGCCATGTCGATCAGGCTGCTGCGACCTTTCGGGCCGGTACGCAGCTTTTCCAGATGAGCCAGCATGCGCGCCGAGCGAATCGCCATCGGCGTATTGAAGGCGGAGCCCGACAGCACCACCGCATCCACTGTTCTGCCATGCTGGATCAGATAGCCCTGGGTGATAAAGGAGCCCATGCTGTGGCCAACGATGATCACCGGGATGCCCGGGTATTGCTGGTGAATATGCTCATTCACCTTGCGGGTATCGGCGATCACGAGGGGCCAGCCATTATGGTCGGCGTAGTGACCTACCAGCCCGCCCTGGGGAATGGAACGGCCGTGGCCCCGGTGGTCATGGGCAAACACGACATAGCCGGCATCCACCATCCGTTCGGCGATCGGTTCGTAGCGGGTGCAGTGTTCGGCCATCCCGTGCAGGATATGGATGATGGCGCGGGGCGATGTCGCCGCAGCGTCCGGACTCCACTTGCGTACAAAGATCTTGTGGTTGTCCAGGCTGGTGAGATAGAGCTTTTCAGATTGCATGATGGCGACCCCGTGACGTTCCCTGGCGATAGGCGTTGGCATCAGATGCCATGATTTTTTGCGTGGCGGTAATTGTATATGCTGGCGTCCGATCCGGCCAATTTACCTCCCCGGCTATTGTGAGTTGCATCGAAGAGCAGAATAAATAGTACAGAATTTAAAGACTTATCGGTCACGCGTGGAGGCGGGGAGCGGGCACTGGTTTGCCGGAATCAAAACTGGTAACCTCACGCCGCCACACGCCGGACAGACCATTTTCACGTCATCTGCATTGGTCTGGATCAAGGGGATGGGCGTCAATTCAGCAAATTGCCCATGGGCAAACAGGCTAGGGAATCCACGCAGCGCTGGGGTATCAGCATGGTTGATCGCATTTGGACACAGCATTATCCGGAAGGGGTTTCCCCTGAAATTTCCTACGACAGGTTCAAGACAGTGCTCGATGTCTTTGAAAATGCCTGTCGCCGTTATGCGGACCGCCCGGCCTTCAGCAATATGGGCTGCACCATCACCTATGGCCAGCTGGACAAGCTGAGCGCCGATTTCGCCGCCTATCTGCAGAACCACACCAGCCTGAAAAAGGGCGACCGCATCGCCCTGCAGATGCCCAACCTGATCCAGTATCCCATTGCGCTGTTCGGTGCCCTGCGCGCCGGTCTGGTGATCGTCAACACCAATCCCCTGTACACCGCCCGTGAAATGGAGCATCAGTTCAATGATGCCGGCTGCAAGGCGCTGGTGGCCCTGGCCAATTTCGGCGATCTGATCGAGGAAGTGGTGCCGCGTACCGGCATCAAGCACGTGATCATCACGCAGGTGGCCGACATGCAGCCGCCGGTGAAGCGCCTGCTGATGAACCTGATCATCAAGCATGTGAAGAAAATGGTTCCCTCTTTCAATATCCCGGGTGCCGTGTCGTTCACCAAGGCCATGAGCAAGGGCGCATCCAGCACCTTCGACCAGGATCACCGCCCCGAGCCTGACGATATCGCCGTGCTGCAGTACACCGGTGGCACGACAGGTGTGGCCAAGGGCGCGATGCTGACCCACAGGAACCTGGCGTCGAACATGATGCAGTTCGATTTTATCCTGCGGGCACTGCGTCCCGGGCAGGAAATTGCCATCACGCCGCTGCCGCTCTATCACATCTTTTCCTTCACGGTGAACTGCCTGGGTCTGATGTCGCTGGGCGCCAATATTGTGCTGATCACCAATCCGCGCGACATTCCCGGTTTTGTGAAGGAGCTGGCGAAGTGGCGCTTCACCACCTTCACCGGCCTGAACACCCTGTTCGTGGCACTGATGAACAATCCCGACTTCCAGAAGCTGGATTTCAGTTCGCTGAAGCTCACCATCGCCGGCGGCATGGCGCTGCAGAAAGACACCGCCGACCGCTGGGAAGCCTTGACCGGCAACAAGATCGCGGAAGGATTCGGCATGACCGAAACCTCGCCGGTGGTGAGCGTGAATCCGCCCCACCGTATCCAGATCGGTACCATCGGCATTCCTGTCCCCAGCACCGATATCAAGATCGTCGACGACAATGAAAATGAATTGCCCGTCGGCCAGAGTGGCGAGCTGTGCGTGAAAGGCCCGCAGGTGATGAAGGGTTACTGGCAGCGCGAGGAAGCCACCCGCGACACCATGACCAAAGATGGTGAATGGCTGAAAACCGGCGACATCGCGCTGCTGCAGGAAGATGGTTTCCTCCGCATTGTGGACCGCAAGAAGGACATGATTCTGGTATCCGGCTTCAACGTGTACCCCAATGAGGTGGAAGACGTGGCCGCCACCCATCCGGACATCCTGGAATGCGCTGCTGTGGGCATTCCGGATGAAAAGAGCGGGGAAGCGGTGAAACTGTTCGTGGTGAAAAAGAACCCGGATCTGACCGAACAGCAGGTGATCGAGCACTGCCGCACCGGCCTGACCGGCTACAAGCTGCCGAAAATCGTGGAGTTCCGCACCGATCTGCCCAAAACCAACGTGGGCAAGATCCTGCGGCGGGAACTGCGCGGGAAATAAACGATGAGCGCATGAACGAAGCGGCAGGTATTTGAATCTGGACGCTCTGCGGCATGGATGCCGCGGAGCAGCCCCCAGGGATGGGTTCACGGGGGGACGCCCAGTCCGTGTCCGGATTCAAATACCTGCCGCTTCGTTCATGCTGGCACTCGAGCCAAGCCTGCCCCGCGCAGGCTTTGTTTTTTCCGGCCCCGGCTTTTTTGTACAATGCGCCCCCTGATTGAATTGAAGACGGCCAATGTTGTGCCGCTGGAAGCCTGTGGAAAAACCGGAACCAATCCCCGATACCAAGCCCGATCTGGCTGCCCTGCGCCGGCAGATCTCCTTGTGCCTGACCCGCGACCGCTACCGGCTGGCCCGCAGTCTGGACCAGTTGCAGCAGAAGGAAAGACAGAAAGGACAGCAGAAGCCGGAGCTTCAGAAGTCAGCGCCGCAGTCTGATACGGCACCACTGCAGCGCGACCTGCAAAAACTGCAGGCCAGCATCGAACGATCCCTGCAGGCGGTTACGGCGCGGCGCAACAGCATTCCTGTTCTGGAATACCCGGATCTGCCGGTGTCCCAGCGCCGTGACGACATCATCGCCGCCATTCGCCAGCACCAAGTGGTGATCATCGCCGGCGAGACCGGTTCCGGCAAAACCACCCAGATCCCCAAGATGTGCATCGAGGCCGGCCTGGGCGTGACCGGCTTTATCGGCCACACGCAGCCGCGCCGGCTGGCGGCCCGCAGCGTGGCCCAGCGCATCGCCGACGAACTGAAATCGCCGCTGGGGCAGGTGGCGGGTTTCAAGGTGCGGTTCCAGGATCAGCTGGGCGAGCACAGCCTGATCAAACTGATGACCGACGGCATCCTGCTGGCCGAAATTCCCAACGACCGCTTCCTCAACGGCTACGACGCCATCATCATCGACGAGGCCCACGAACGCAGCCTCAATATCGATTTTCTGCTGGGCTATATCCGGCAGATTCTGCCCAAGCGTCCGGATCTGAAAGTCATCATCACGTCCGCCACCATCGACCACTGGCGTTTCTCGCGCCATTTCAACGATGCGCCGGTGATTGAAGTGTCGGGCCGCACTTTCCCGGTGGACGTGCTGTACCGTCCGCTGCAAACCGACGACAGCAGCGATGACGAACAGGTGCCGGACGACGAAGGCTTGCTGGAAACCGGTGTGCTGCGCGCCGTGGAAGAAATCGTGCAGCTGGAGCGTGCGCATCCCAATCCGCGCCGCCCCGGCGACATTCTGGTGTTTCTGTCCGGCGAGCGGGAAATCCGTCAGGTGGCGGATCGCCTGCGCAAGAACGGGCCGAAGCACACCGAAATCCTGCCGCTGTATTCCCGCCTCAGCAACAGCGAACAGAACCGCATTTTCCAGACCCACACCGGCCGCCGCATCGTGCTGTCCACCAACGTGGCGGAAACCTCCATCACCGTGCCGAATATCGGATACGTGATCGACACCGGTCTGGCGCGCATCAGCCGCTACAGTTACCGCACGAAAGTGCAGCGTCTGCCGATCGAGCCGGTGTCGCGGGCCAGCGCCAACCAGCGCATGGGCCGTTGCGGACGTGTTGCGGAAGGCATCTGCATCCGGCTCTATGACGAAACCGATTTTCTCAACCGCCCGGAATTTACCGAGCCGGAAATCCTGCGCACCAACCTGGCGTCTGTCATCCTGCAGATGCAGGGCTTGAAACTGGGCGAAGTGTCTCGCTTCCCGTTCATCGATCCGCCCGATTCCCGTCTGGTGAACGATGGCTACCGCCTGCTGGAAGAACTGAACGCGGTGGATCGCAAACGCCAGATTTCCCCGTTGGGTTTCGATCTGGTGAAACTGCCGGTGGACCCCCGCATCGGTCGCATGATCATCGCCGCCAAACAATATCACTGCCTGCGGGAAATGCTGATCATTGCCAGCGGCATGAGCGTGCAGGAGCCCTGGCAGCGCCCCCATGACCGGCAGGGTGCGGCGGACGAATCCCTGCGCAAGTTCCAGGGCGAGGAGTCGGATTTTCTCACCTATGTGAACATCTGGCAGGAAAGTGAAAAGCAGAAAGAAGAACTGAGCAACAACCGTTACCGGCGCTGGCTGCTGGAACGTTTTCTCAGCTATCTGCGCATGCGCGAGTGGCAGGATGTGTATCGCCAGCTGAAGCAGGTGTGCCACGAACTGGGCTGGCAGGAAAACACCGAGCCGGCCCGTTACGAGGAAATCCACAAGGCGATTTTGTCCGGCCTGCTCAGCCACGTGGCGATGAAGGATGAACTGAAAGGCTACACGGCCGCCCGCAATCGCACCGTGCAGATTTTTCCCGGTTCCGCCTGCCACCAGCGCAAGCCGAAATGGATCGTGGCGGCCGAGATCGTCGAAACGCAGAAAGTGTACGCGCGCACCGTGGCCCGCATCGAACCGCAATGGGTGGAGGAAGTCGGCGCCGATCAGTTGAAGAAAACCTGGTTCGAGCCGCACTGGGAAAAGAAACCTGCCTGCGTGATGGCGCAGGAACAAAGCAGCCTGTTTGGCCTGATCATCAATCCGCGCAAGAATGTCAATTACAGTAACATCGACCCTGTGCGCTGCCGCGAGCTGTTTATCCAGCATGCGCTGGTACTGGGCGAATACGAAACCCGCGCCCCGTATTTCCGCCACAACCGCGAACTGATCGAATCGCTGGAATACCTGGAAAGCAAATCCCGCCGTCGCGATATTCTGGTGGACGATCTCACGCTGTACGCGCTGTTCGATGCCATCATTCCCGCCGACGTGGTGAACGGTTCCAGCTTCGAGCACTGGCGCAAAAATGCCGAGAGAAAAAATCCGCAGGTGCTGTTCCTGCAGCGGGAACAACTGGTGCAGGCTGCCGCCGATAACGTTTCGGAACACAGCTTTCCCGATCAGGTGGAACTGGAAGGCGGCAGGATTGAAATCGATTACCAGTTCGAGCCGGGTAAGAATCAGGACGGCCTCAACATTGTGGTGCCGCTCACCCTGATCAACCAGGTGCAGGAAGAGCAGCTGGAATGGCTGGTGCCGGGTCTGGAAAAGGAGAAATGCGTCGCGCTGATCAGGAGCCTGCCGAAATTGCTGCGCAAGAACTATGTGCCCGCACCGGATTTCGCCGACGCCTTCCTGAAGACCAATCCCGACCGCAATCAGTCCCTGAAGAACCAGCTTACCGAGTTCCTGAAACGGCAAAAGCGGGTGGACCTGAAGCCGGAACACTTCGACGAAGCCTCGCTGCCGCTGTACCTGCTCGCCAATCTGAAAGTGCTGGATGATAAAGGCAAAACCATAGCCGAAGGCCGCGACATCCGCCTGATCAAACAGTCATTGCAGGGTGAGTTCAAGGCGTCGCTGAAATCGCTCACGGCGGGCGAACTCAACCAGCAGAGTTACGATCACTGGGCCTTCGACACCATCCCGCAGGTGTACGAGTCCCGCCAGGGCAATGCGCTGGTCAAGGCGTTTCCGGCTCTGGTTGATGAACGTAATGATGAGCGCAGTGATGCGCGCGGCGATGACGATGGTGCCCGTTCCTCCGGCACACCCGGCGTGCGACTGCAGCTGTTCGACACCGCTTACGCCGCGCAAGTGGCCATGCAGAAAGGCCTGCTGCGTCTGTTCCTGCTGGCACTGCCGCAACAGATCCGCTACCTGAAAAAGGAGCACCCGCTGCCGGAAAAAGTCGCCATCCGCTACGCGCCGTTCGGCGATCGCAAGGAACTGGTGGAAGGGCTGGTGGAAAGTGCATTCCAGCTGGCTTTCATCGCCAATCAGCCCCTGATCTGGAACAAGGCGGATTTCGATGCGCGACTGGAGCAGGGCCGCACCCGCCTGATCCAGTCGGCCCAGCAGATCGAACGGCTCATCACCGACATCCTGCAACGGCATCACGATGTTCTTTCCACCATCAACAACGAAAAATCGCCGGCCCGGGCCGATGCCATCGCCGATATCCGCCAGCAGCTGCAGCAGCTGTTTCCGCCGCACTGGCTGCTGCAAATTCCGTTCGCGCAGTTACAGAACTATCCGCGTTACCTCGACGCGATTCTGTTGCGGCTCAACCGCTTGCAGGGGAATGTTGAACGGGATCGTCAGCATGTCGCCGAATTGCGGCAGTTATGGCAACAGTATCTGCAGCGCAAAACCAAGCACGAAAAGGAAGGTGTGCTGGACGAAGCGTTGCAAAACTGGCGCTGGGCGCTGGAGGAATATCGCATCTCAATATTTGCCCAGGGTATGAAGACGGCATATCCTGTATCCATGCAACGGTTGCAAAAACTCTGGCACAACGTCGCTGCCTGAAGGCAGGGGAAATGCTATGCCGGCGCACAAGCTTGAGCAGTCGCTCATGGTTTCGCTGCTGGGAGGTGACCAGCTGCACATTCGCCGTCTCGCGGAAAATCCCGACGGGCCGCCGGTGTTGCTGCTGCATGGCCTGCTGGAAGACGGCACTCTCTTTTATCCTGCCGAAGGGCAGGGCCTCGCCCATTACCTCGCCCAACACGGTTACGACGTCTATGTTCCGGATTTTCGCGGTAAAGGCCGCAGCTGGCCGCCGGTGGCGCGCCTGGCGACCTATTGCGTGAAAGATGCCGTTACCCAGGACCTGCCCACCATTCTGGAAGCGATTCAGGGCGTGCGAGGACGTTTGCCGGTGTACTGGTTTGCCCATGCCTGGGGTGGTGTGCTGGCCAGCAGTTTCCTGGCGCGTTATCCCGGTTATCGC
The DNA here is from genome assembly GCA_049323075.1 of Pseudomonadota bacterium. Lineage (GTDB taxonomy): Bacteria > Pseudomonadota > Gammaproteobacteria > Pseudomonadales > Ketobacteraceae > Ch67. The sequence continues at coordinate 2,033 of JBMOPR010000426.1, read as the reverse complement.
GCATCCATCAATGGCCTTATCTACTTTGGCACCCATCGGGTGGCCAGCAGCCGAATACTGTCCAGATCAGTCTGGCGCGATGGCCTGCAGGGCTGGCTGGCGGGTCTGTGGGCGCGACTGGTCGGTTACATTCCCGGCCGCTGGCGTCGTCGCCGCAGCAACGAATACCGCGGCATCCAGCTTGACAGTTTCAACTGGCTGCAGGGGCAGCCCTGGATCGATCCGTCCGACCACTTCGATTACGGCCACGCCCTCAGTCTGGGGCTGGACTATCCACCCGCACTGTATTTTGCCTCCCGCAGCGACCTGGGTTACTGCAATCCCAAAGCGGTGCGCGCCTTCATGAATGAAGTCGGATCCCACAATGGGCGGCTGGTGATTCTCGGGCGGCAGGAAGGCAACCTACACAATTACTCACACATTACGATGCTGACCCACCCGGATGCGGCGCGAGATCATTTTCCTTTCATGTTAAACTGGACGTTGGAAATCAGCCGCCTGCGTCATGAGGCCGAATCCGGGGATGATCCCCAGGCCAGCGACAGCAACCGCTCGGCGGCCCGCGGTAACTGAATCGCGGTGACTGAATCCCAGTTAGTTCATGCCCATTACAGGCTGCTGAAAAGAAGCCAGGCTGTTCCGAAAAATATCTATAAGGCCGGAGGTCTTGAGTGACTCAATCGAAAGATGCCCGCCGCGTTGTCATCAGCGGTACCGGGTTGTACACCCCTCAGCAAACCATCAGCAACGCCGAACTCGTCAAGTCGTTCAACACCTATGTTGACAACTTCAATGCAGAAAACCGCGCCGCCATCGAGGCGGGTACGCTGGAAGCGCTGAGCCATTCCAGCGAGGAATTCATTGTCAAGGCATCCGGCATCGAAAGCCGTTACGTGATCGACAAGACCGGCGTGCTGGACCCGGCACGTCTGTGCCCCCGCATTCCCGAGCGTGCTGACGAAGAGCCCTCCATCCAGTGTGAAATCGCTGTCGCCGCGGCGCGTGATGCACTGGCCCAGGCCCGCAAGACGGTGGACGAGGTCGATGCAGTCATCGTCGCCTGTTCCAACCTGCAGCGGGCCTATCCTGCGATGGCCATCGAAGTGCAGAACGCGCTGGGCATCAAGGGTTTCGGTTTCGACATGAACGTCGCCTGTTCCTCCGCCACCTTCGGATTGCAGTGCGCCCGCGATGCCGTGCTCACCGGTTCCGCCCGTTGCGTGCTGGTACTGAATCCGGAAATCTGCTCCGGCCATCTGGCCTGGCAGGACCGCGACTGCCATTTCATTTTCGGCGATGTGTGCACGGCGCTGGTGGTGGAACGGGTGGAAACCTGCAAAAACCCCGACGCCTGGGAAATTCTCGGCACCCGCCTGCAAACCCAGTTTTCCAATAATATCCGCAACAATTTTGGTTTCCTGAACCGCTGCGACGAAAGCGGCATCGGCGCCCGCGACAAGCTGTTCTGCCAGAATGGACGCAAGGTATTCAAGGAAGTGGTGCCCATGGTGGCGGAGCTGATTGCCAGCCATCTGTCAGACGAATCCATTGAAGTGAGTGGATTGCGCCGCATGTGGCTGCACCAGGCCAACCTGGGCATGAACCAGCTGATTTCGAAGAAAGTGCTGGGCCGCGATGCCGAGCCGGCCGAGGCGCCGGTGATCCTGAATGAATATGCGAATACCAGTTCGGCCGGGTCCATTATCGCGTTTCACAAGCACCGCCAGGATCTGCAATCCGGTGAAGTGGGTGTGATCTGTTCCTTCGGCGCCGGATATTCTGCCGGCAGCGTCATTGTCAAGCGGCTGTAATCTGAATAACCGTCCAATCTGTCCGTGGAAGGAGCCGCCAGGCTCCTTCCTGCTTTTACCACGCCAGCTTTGTCCAATTGATCTCGCCTGTATGGTCTGCTACTTTCGGTTGGTCACGCCGTCGTCTTCGGTGTTGTGAAAAATTACCACCAGATTCCGGCGCCTGCCTGTAACAAATGCCGGAATCAATCGTCTCATCTGCAGTTGCGACAATGTTGTCTG
>JBMOPR010000425.1:0-2008 GCA_049323075.1 Pseudomonadota bacterium | reverse complement strand
CAATGGTACGGAATTCCTCACGCCTGCGTGAACGTATTGCAGGAAGCCGTTTATGGCCTGCCGGAAGTGAATCGGGACGCCATCGCGAAGGCGCGCATCGTCGCCAATCCCGGTTGTTATCCCACTGCCGTGCAGCTTGGTTTCATCCCGCTGCTGGAGCAGGGCCTGATCGATCCGCAGCATCTGATCGCCGATGCCAAATCCGGCGTCAGCGGTGCTGGGCGCGAAGCCAAAGTCGGATCGCTGCTGTGTGAAGCCAGCGAAAGTTTCAAAGCGTACGGCGTTGCCGGCCATCGTCACCTGCCGGAGATCCGCCAGGGATTGAATCAAGTGGCGGGTGGCGATGTGGGCCTCACGTTCGTGCCCCATCTCACACCCATGATCCGTGGCATTCATGCCACCCTTTATGGGCGCCTCACCGCTGCCAATGCCGGCGATCTTCAGGCCCTTTATGTAGAGCGCTATCGCAACGAGCCGTTCGTCGACGTCATGCCGGCCGGTTCGCATCCGGAAACCCGCAGCGTGCGGGGCTCCAATGTGTGTCGCATCGCCATTCACCGTCCGCAGAATGGCGACACGGTCGTTGTCCTGTCCGCCATCGACAATCTGGTGAAAGGCGCGGCCGGGCAGGCGGTGCAGAACATGAACATCATGTGTGGACTTCCCGAAACCGCCGGCCTTGAACAGGTGGCGCTGATGCCATAGGAGCAGTCATGGTCCCCCAATCCCGCCTCGTCCCGAGCCCCGATCCGGAAATGATGCTGGTGCCATACCGGCCCGGGGCAAAGAGAAAACGGCGGGTGCGGGTGGTTGCCCTGGCATTGCTGGTGGCCGGGCTGGCCTACACTGGTGGCTACTGGCAGGGATTGCGGCAGAATTTCCACCTGCTGGACCAGCGCTCCGATCTGCGCACCCAGGTGACTGATCTGGAGAAAAACCTGCAGCAGCTGCAGGAGGAAACCGCCGTATTGCGGCACGGCAGCGAAGTGGAGCGCAAGTCCAGCGAGCAGGTCCGGCTCGAGAACATCCAGCTGCAGAACCGCGTCTCCGAACTGAAGGACGCCGTGTCCTTCTACAAGGGCATCATGTCGCCCGAGGGCGATGCCAGGGGATTGCGCATCCAGCGCCTGGAGCTGACACGGATGCCGGACGCCGGGCGCTTCCGCTTCAAGGTGGTCGTGACCCAGGTGGCCGACAATGCGGACGCCATTGCGGGCAGCATCAGGATCAATCTGGTGGGCACGCAGGAGGGGATAACGGAAACACTCTCCTTCGACAGGATTACGGCCGACCCGGCCATGGGCGAAGGATTGCCGTTCAACTTCCGCTTCTTTCAGGACATAAGCGGAGAAATTCTGGTTCCGGCGGGATTCACCCCGGAGCAGGTTGAGGTGATCGCCCAGGCCAAAGGCCGCAAGGCCGCGAAGCTGGATCGGCGGTTTGACTGGAAAGCACGAGAGGTAACGAGCGATGTGGGGAAAGGATAAGAACAGAAAGGTTGATTTCGACCGCCACGCGGGCAAGACCACCATGATCGCCAAGGGCACGGTCGTCAATGGCGACGTGGTTTTCGAGGGTGGTCTGCTGGTGGAAGGCACCATCAAGGGCAACGTACGCGCCGAGCCGGGCAGCGAATCCCTGTTGCGCCTCAGCGAAGCGGGTGTTATCGAAGGCGAGATCCATGTACCCCATGTCGTCATCAACGGCAAGGTGTCAGGCGATGTCCATTCCTCCGTCCATGTCGAGCTGGCGGCCAAGGCTGTAGTGAACGGCAACGTGCATTACCAGCTGATCGAGATGGTGATGGGGGCCGAGGTCAATGGTGCACTGGTCCACATCCAGCCCACCAAAGCCCTGCCCAACCCCGCCACGGCGACACTGGACCTTGGCCGGCAACCCCGCAAGGACGACAAGACGCCGCCGCTGGAAACCAAGCAGAGTCCGGCCTGAGGAATTTCGCTAATACTTGACTGGATTAGTCAGGCTTATGATAATCCCGCATTAGCCG
>JBMOPR010000424.1:0-2010 GCA_049323075.1 Pseudomonadota bacterium | reverse complement strand
CTGGCTTTCCTGCAACGTGCGCTCTATGGTCGGCTGGAGCTGGGTTTTGGCAGCCGCCATTTCCACCGGATTGGTCGTGTTTGCCGGATTGCCCTGGAAGAAGCGGAAATCAATGAACACAGAAGGCTTGTGCTGATATTGCTGAACGCTGGGCATTGCGGTTACTTCAGGAACCTGGTTTTTGGCGAAAGAAGCGCACCCGGCCAATACGGCAATGGAAACGGCGGCAACAGTCCGCACTGCTATTTTGGATAACATGATTGAGATCTCTTGTGTGAATTAATTGTTGATTGATGTGATGGATATTTTTTTGATCTGACACCGCACCCGGATTTCAGTGCAGCAAACGTTTGCTCCGGTCGGACGCGTGTAAGCGGATGAGTCCTTGCAGGGCTGTGTTTGCGCTGGGGTAAAAACGGGTTGCGGCGCAGCCAGGTCAGTATAGAGAACAGCCAGGGGTCGTTCAATTCCGGTATCGGTTTTGGTCAGGGGCGAATGCAGCAATCAGGAGCGAACGGACGGGCTGGAGTCGTCAGCGGCAGCGGTAAACAGGGTGCTGCATTTTCGTTTATGAGCGAATCCCCGTGGCCTGTTGCGGCGCTTTCAGGCTGATCAGGATCCGCTGGCGAGGTCCCATGGTGAGGCCCTGAATGCTGGACTCTGGCAGCACGGCCTGGTGCAGGTGGATTGTGTAGCGTTCCAGCAGATGGGCGAGGATCAGTTTCATTTCGTGCAATGCAAAGCCGTAGCCCAGGCATTTTTTGTCGCCGCCGCCGAAGGGCACAAATTCGTTGGCCTTGTACTTACGCCGCAGAAAGCGTTCGGGATCGAACTGGAACGGATGCGAGTAGAGGTCAGGGTCTGTATGCAGGTTGTGAGTGGCGACGCCCACATACGTGCCTGGCCGGAGCGGGTGCTGTCCCAGTGTGAATGGCTGCAGCACCGAGCGGATGACCAGGGGGACCACGGGCCGTAACCGCAATACTTCCTTGCAGAAAGCGTCCAGCCGCTCCGATTTCATCGCGGCACTGTTCTGTGTTTCCTGCGGGGCTGCGGCCTGTTCCCCCAGTTGCTGGCGGATGCTGGTCTGTGCCTGCTGATGAGTCGCCAGGTAGTAAAGGGCCCAGGCCAGCGAATTGGCGGTCGTTTCGTGCCCGGCCAGCAGCAGAGTGGTGAGCTGGTCGCGGATATGAGGCAGGTCTGCTTCTATCAATGGCGATTGGCTGGCGTGTTGCCGCAGCAGGTGGCTAAGGATGTCGTCGGCTTCCCGGCCGGGCGCACGCTGGCGGATTTCCGCAAAGATCAGGTCATCGAGTGTCTGGCGCGCTTGCAGAAAGCGGTCCCACGGGCTGATGCCGAACAAACTGAAGCGGGCTTGTGGCACCAGCAACAGCAGCGAGGTAAATGCGTTCAGCAAGCGTTCGATAGCGGCGCTGAAAAGCGCGCGCCGGTCGGGGGTGTCGATGCCGAAAACCGCGCGCAGAATGACATCCAGGGTCACCATCTTCATGAATGCCTGTGCGTCGACAGGGCTGCTGAGCGGGTGGCAGGCATCGCTGATCGCCTGCCGGATGAAGCCGGAATAGCGGTGCAGGCAAGCGCCCTGGAACAGCGGCCTGAGTTGCTGCCGTTCCAGCGTGTGGGCCCGGCCCTGCAGCAGGATCAGCGAACCGTTGCCCAGCAATGGCTGCAGTGGGCTGGGCAGGGACGACGACAGGGTGTCGCTGTCCGCCTGCAGTAACTGACTGACGAGTGCCGGTTCGCTGGTGAACACCACGTCGTTCAGTCCGGGCATCAGCACGGTGAAGGTATTGCCATGCCGGGCGCGCATGTGCTGGAAGAACCGTTCCACATTCAGGCCCAGGCGTGTGGCGTGGGAGAGTCGGGTAAAAGATCGCATGGCCTGTTTATCGGTGGTCCTGTTCGGGGAGCAACGGGTGTTTGTCATCAGAATGCGCAAGCTGGGAAGAGCGCGGTGCAACGATGTCGGCATTCAGCGGAAAAAACGCC
>JBMOPR010000423.1:0-2011 GCA_049323075.1 Pseudomonadota bacterium | reverse complement strand
CGCCATCGTCATAGGCGGTGCGGGCACGGCCCTTCACCGCCTTCGCGCCGCCCATGGCTTCCACGTAGCGTCCGGCCGTCTGGTTGGGAGGCAACGGGTTCAGGTGGGCAGGGTTGCCGTCGTACCAGCCGAAATAGAATTGATATACGGCGCGGGCGTTGTGTTTCAGGGTGCCGTAGAAACCGTGGTTGGCAAGACTGTCAGTGAGCGAGGCGGGCAGTTTCAGCTGCTCGGCAATCTCTGGCGGGGTGAGGCCCTGGCTGGCCAGACGCAGTGTCTGGTCGTGAATGAATTTGTACAGGTCGCGCTGCTGTGCCAGATAACGCCTGGCGTTGTCGTTGCCCCATACCGGCCAGTGATGGCTGTTGATGATGGTGTCGGTGTCGGCGGCGAACAGGTCGATGGCCTGCTGGATGTAGCCGGACCATTTCAAGGCATCCCGCACCTTGGCGCCGCGCAGGGTGTACAGGTTGTGCAACGTGCGCGACACCAGCTCGGCGCCACACCAGATTTTTTTCTCCGGCAGGTGAAACGTCATTTCCGCCGGCGCTTCGGATTCCGGCACCAGCTGGAACACAAAGCGCACGCCATCGAGGCTGAGTTTCTGGCCGGTCTGCGTGATGAGGTCAGTGGGCCGCGCGATGGAAATCGTGCCCAGCGCTGGTTGCTTGCCCAGCCCCGATCCCACGTGCCCTCGTTCGGAGCGCGCCAGTGATGATCCGTACATGTAACGGGCGCGCCGCATCATCACGGTTCCGGCCAGCACGTTTTCGCTCACGGCTTCTTCCATGAAACCTTGCGGCGCAATGATGCGCGGTGCTGTCGCGCCGGGCTTGATCGACTCCAGCAGCGCGTTCACGCCGCCGAAATGATCCACGTGGCTGTGGGTGAAAATGATGGCGACCAGTGGACGCGGACCCAGATTTTTTTCCACCAGCGCCATCGCCGCGCGGGCGGTTTCCACCGACGTCAGCGGATCGACAATGATGCGTCCGCGCCGGCCGTCAATGATGGTCATGTTGGCCAGGTCATAGCCGCGCACCTGGTGCACGCCGTCGGCCACCTTGAACAGGCCATGCAGATTGTTGAGCTGTTCCTGCCGCCACAGGGCGGGATGCACACTGGCAGGGCGCTTGCCATCGAGGAAGGCGTAGTCGGTGGCGGTCCAGATTGGCTTGCCATCGGCACGGCGGATGTCGAGGGGATCGTCGCTGGCGATGAAACCGCGCCGGGCGGCTTCCAGATCGGATTCGTCCTTGGTCAGGTTTTTTTCCACCGCCTTGTTGGCTGATGTGGTGACGCGGGTGGCGGGGGTATGGCCGTTGGCGTCGGCGTCCACGTCCTGGAATGGTTTGGTGTCCGGTGGTTGCGGTTCGCCACAGGCTGTCAGCAGGAGCACACAGCACAGCAGAACAAGACGGGTGGGGCTGGTCATGATGGTTTTCCACAGTGGTTGGCGCACGTCGCGGCGGGCGTCGCCGGCCTGGAATGCAGTCAGGGCTGACAGCTTTAACTGTAGCAGCGCGCACTGCTTTTTTCCGGGGTGATCCGGTTTGTCTGGCGTCGACAGGGCCACTATTCTTTTAGATTCAGTCAGCATCGATAATGGATATTCCCGTTGCGCGCCTTACGTCTACCGTTTTTTCTGTCCCACCGTTCCGGTGTTGTTGCCGCTTTGCATCTGGCCTTGATTGCGCTGCTGCTGGGCGGCTGCGGCGATCGTGACGGATATCCGCGCGACTGGCAGCCTGCCGTCATTGCGCCTGATGGACAATGCCCCGATATCACCGGCACGTTTTATATCAGTGACCGGGTGGCGTACCAGTCGCTGGCGGGCGGCCGCTTTTATGAAGAGCATCCGCGCATCTGGTCGGTGATGAGCATTGCGGGCAATCCGCAGCAGGGGTTGCAGATCCAGCTTTACGAAACCAATACCGGTGCGCCGGGTGCCATGCCGATCAAGCTGAACCAGGGCAGTGACTATCGATGTGTTGATGGCTGGATGCAGTTG
>JBMOPR010000422.1:2687-18079 GCA_049323075.1 Pseudomonadota bacterium | reverse complement strand
TTCATCAGGTCTCTGAAATAGTCCGGTGTGACCGTGCGAGTGCGGAACAGTCCGCCACAGGACGCCAGCCAGTTTTCCCGGGTCAGGGCCAGCAGCGGGTTTGTATTGATGTTGTCACAATGCTGTACCCGGATACTGCGCTGCCCGTTGCGTACGTTGTAGCCGTTGGTGACCGCCACATCCAGCGATGGATCATTGATAAGCGCTTGCAGCCGCGTGGAAATTGCCGTTTCCAGAAGTTCATCGTCGTCATCCAGAAAGGCAAAATAGTCGGTAACAATTTTTGAGCGACCATATTCCAAGGCTTTAGGCAGGCTACCAATCGAGAGGTATTCAGTCACTATGTCCTGGCGATTCTGCAACATCTGATACAGGGCAGGATCGAATCGGTTTCCATTGACCACGAGCATTACCTGGGCTGTGGCACCTTTCTGTTGCAGGACACTGTCAATTGCGCGTAACAGTTGAGTTTCCCGGCGTTTTTCGCAGGTGGTGGGAATTATGACAGTAACAGTTTCACTCATCGTATATCTGGCCAGTGACTGTGCGGCCTTTCCTTTACGTATTGGGCATGTTGGATGCGAGGACAGATCCAGGCGCCCTTGGCTGTGTGGCGTGCGGACGGATTAAGTCGCAATTCTATGACCAGGGACCCCTGGCTTTCCGCAAATGCATTTTATAGGCCGGATTTTACCAATTCCCGGCATTCAAACACAGGATGATTTAAGTGTGTGCGATTATTGAAGATTCTGCCAAGGGCAGGCTGCACAGGCATTGCGTGAAAATTGCCTGACCGGCGCAGGATGGTGGGGAAACCGATTGTATATGGGCGCCGGGGCAAGGGGACGCCCCGGCGGTGGGATGATGGGTTATTCGACTGTCAGCTTGAACAAATCCGACATTTCGCTCTCCAGACCATTGGTATCCAGCGCAGTTACGCCAAAGTAGTAGGTTCCAGGAGCAAGTTCGGTAATGAGCGCGCTGGTTTCGCCGGTGCCGGTGGTCATGACGGATGTAAACGGACCGGCTGTGCTGGTCGCAATATAGATCTCGTAACCCGCGATTTCGCTGGCGGTCAGCTTGCTGCCGTTTTCCCGGGTGGTGGGCGCGCTCCAGCTCAGCTGGGCGGAGCGGGTGCTGATGGCTGCCACCACGGACACTGTAACAGTGCTGGTCGCGGCACTACTGCCGGCATTGCTGGCCACGCAGCGGTAGCTGCCGGTATCGGCAGCACCAACATTGGGTAGTACCAGGTCACTGATGCGGGTGCCTGTGGCAACCTGGGTGGTGCCGCGGTAGCACTTGTAGGTAATGGGTGCTTCACCGCTGGCGGCGAAATCCAGGGTCAGGGTATCGCCTTCGTTGAGTGTCTGGTTGGCCAACTGCTTGGTGATGCGCACTTTCTCCCGCACCGTCACGTTCACCGTGTTGCACTTCAGGCTGCTGACACTGTTTTTGACGACGCAGTAGTAGCTGCCTGCCTGGGCCATGGTGAGGCCCGACAAGGCGAGGCTGGTACTGTTGCTCTTGACCAGGGCATTGTTGAAATACCAGTCCACGGTGGGTGTGGGCTTGCCGGTGGCCGCCACGCTCAGGGTGACGGAGGCATCCTCGAACGCGCTGGCCGCCGCCGGCTGGGTCGTAATCTTCACGCCCTGGTTGACGGTCAGGGTAAAGCTGTTACAGCTGGCGCTGCTGTTGGTGTTCCAGATCCGGCATGAATAGGTGCCTTCGTCGCTTGCCTTCAGGCTGGAGAACGACAGGGTGGGGCTGTTGATGCCGAGGCTGGTGCCGTTTTTGCTCCAGTCGTAATTCAGTGTTTCGCCCACTGCCGACAGGGACAGGCTGAGACTGGTGCCTTCGTTGCCCGTGGTATTGCCAGGCTGGCCGGTAATCTTGACGGACTGGCTGACAGTAACGCTGGCCACATTGCAGGTCAGCGAGCCGGAGGTGTTCTTCACCACGCACTGGTAGTCGCCCTGTTGCGCAGAGGTGACATTGCTGAGTACCAGACTGGCACCAGTGCCGACCAGCTTGCCGCCGAAATACCATTCGATGGCAGGCGCGGGTTCCCCGGTGACGGCGACACTCAGCGTAGCACTGCCACCCTCGTAGGTATTCTGGCTAACCGGTTGACGGGTAATGGCCAAGGCGTCCTGCACGGTAAGTGTGAAGGCCGGACAGCTCACGCTGCCACCGGTGTTATAGACCCGGCAGCCGTAGGTGCCCTGGTCCACTTCCTGAGCTGATGCAAAGCTCAGCGTATTGCCGGTGCCGGAAAGTACACTGCCGTTCTTGGTCCACTCGTATTGCAGGTTGTCGCCTGTGGCCACCAGGCTGAAGCTGACGCTGGCGCCGTTGACGACAGTCTTGCTGGCGGGAGCGGTCGTGATGCCCACGCCCTGCAGCACAGTGACGGTGGCTTCAGCGCTGGTGTCCTGCGCCACAGCATTGCTGACCTGGCAGCGATAACGTCCGGCATGTGAACTGGCGACCGACGCGAAATTCAGCGTGGCGCTGCTGGCGCCACTGACGTTTTGCCAGGTACTGCCATTCCACTTCTGCCACTGATACGTGATGGGCTGGTCGCCGCTGGTCGCGATGACGAGGGAGCCTGACTGGCCGCTGTAAAGGCTGGTATTTACCGGCTGGACGGTGACCTTGGCCGGACCGGATACGGACAACTGGGCGGAATTTGAGAAGGCGTATTTCTTATCGTTGTTGGACACCTTGACCTTGTAAAGGCTGGCATCGGTTGTCGCCACGGAATAAACCGTCAGCGTAGCGGTGCCGGTACCACTGTATTTGCTGCTGTCGTAGATAGCGTAGTTACCCTTGTACCAGCGGTAGGAAAGCTGGCCATGGCCGCTGGCGGCGCTGGTAAAGCTGGCGTTCTGGCCGGCGGCAGTCTGTTTCGCGGTGGGCTGCTGGGTGATGACGACCGGATTCTTCAGGGTAACCACAGCGGCGGACGAGGTGACGTTGCCGCCTTCATTGCTGACCCTGACGCGGTAGCGGGTAGCCTTGGCGGAATCGACGTTGCTGACCAGCAGAGTCTTGTCGGTGGCACCGGAAACGTTTTTCCAGGTGCCGTTCGATTCGGATTGCCACTGGTAGGCAAGTCCGGTCCCGTTGGCGCCGACCGTCAGACTGGCGTTGTCACCCGGATAGACGGCGACGGATTGTGGCTGGGCAGTGATGGTGGCTGAAGTGCCAATCGACAACTCCGCCGACGCGGATTCACTGGTGCTGGCGTTGCTGACATCCACCCGATAGGTGCCGGCATCGCCGGCACCGGCAATGGCTACGTTCAGGCTGGCGCCGCTGGCTCCTTCGATCAGGCTGTCGTTGTGATACCACTGATATTGGAGAGCGATATTGCTGGAGGCGGCAACGCTGAAGGTCACGGTCTGGCCGGGAAAACCGAACTGGTCCTGCGGGGCCGTATTGATCTGGATTGGCTCAAATACCGGAACCGGCGGCGTATCTTCGCCGACTTCCTCGGTAGGTGCATTGCCGTTCTGAGTGGTGGCCTGCTCGTTATCCGCCTGTTTACAGGACGGCAGCAGCAACAAAATCCCCAAAACTGCAGCGACGTGCAGTATTCGTCTATTGGTCATAGTTGTCATGAGCATGGCTCGAAAGCAAACGCCCGTTATGCCGGGCAAACAGAATCCGTTCAGCGTCCCCGATGCTGGCAGATATTTCTGCGACAAGATTTGAAAGTGATCACAAATTTTCCGGAATTCTATTGCTTCCCGATATGAATTATTTGTGATTGTCTAAATTTTGTCCGCTTTGATGAGCGTCGGGTGCTGCTGTTGTATCAGCCGGTTGCAGCTTGGAGCGGGAGTTTAAAGCAAATGGTTGCAGGAGGGAATTTTCACAAAAGGGGTGCGGGGTATTACCGGATTGCAACTGGCGGGAGTGAATGATGTGATCGAAAATTGATCATAATGAATGCGCCGGAGGGGAATCCCGCTCCGGCGCAAAGGGTATTACTGAATGGTGACGCTGATGGTGGAGGACAGTGAGCTCTGCAGACCGTTCTTGTCGATGGTGCTCAGGGCGAAGTAGTGGGTGCCTGCAGCCAGGTCGCTAACCACGATGCTCAGTTCGCTCGGGGTCAGGGAGGCCAGCTTGGACAGCGAGCTGGTGCTGGTGGCCGAGTGGTACAGGTTGTAGCCGGCGATTTCAGTAGCAGTCAGAGCAGTGCCGTCCTGACGGGTGGTCGGGGTGCTCCAGCTGATCTGGGCGGAACCGGATTTCACGACTGCCACGATTTGCAGTGCAGCGGTGCTGGATGTGGCGGAGGAGCCGGGGTTTTTCACGATGCAGTAGTAATTGCCGCTGTTCGCAGTGGTGGTGCTGGTGTAGGTCAGGCTGCTGGCAGTGGCGCCGCTGATGGCGCTGCCGTTGTAGTACCACTGGTAGCTCAGGGGAGCCGCGCCAGTGGCGGCTACGGTCAGTTTGGCGCTGCTGCCGGCATCCACCATCTGGTTGGACGGCTGGGCGGTAATGCGCACGATCTCATTTACTGTCAGTGTGAAAGGTTTGCAGCTGATCTTGGTTCTGCCATCGTTCACCACGCAGGAGTAGGTGCCGGCATTGTCCAGGATGGCGTTGCTGATGCTCAGCGTCTTGGTCTTGTTGCTCAGCTGGACGCCATTCTTGTACCAGGAGTAACGGATGGTGCGGTTGCTGGTGGCGCTGACGGTGAAGGAGATGGACTTGCCTTCGTATACGGTCGAGTTGGCGGGTTGTGACAGTAGCGAAAGTGCCGCTTCAGCAGTCAGGCTGGTGAACAGCGAAAGAAACATTACAGCAGTGAACAGGAATCCTTTCGTGTTGATCATCCCTCTGTGAGCGGCGGAAGCAAACATCTTTAAATCACCTTTCATTTGAGCTGGGGGAAGTGGAGCGTTACGTAGAGAATTCTAGGAGGTGGGTCTGGCCATTCTGTGCGGCCTGCTTCACGAATTTACCGCCCGCTAAAATGTCTTTTCCCGAACGTGCATTAAGTCGCAGATGGTAAGTGAACAACGACCATAAAAGATGCGATCCAAGTCCACTTTGGTTGGTATATGTCCATGTAATACAAACAAAAAACGGGACGAAGCCCGTTTTGGAAGGAAGTAAAAGGTGGTTTCAGTTGATGGTGACGCTGAAGCGGCTGCTTTGAGCGCTTTCCAGTCCGCTGGTATCGGTGGTGGTGAGGGCAAAATAGTGGGTTCCGACAATAAGGTCATCCACCAGCACGCTCAGTTCCGCAGAGGTAAGACTGGTGAGCGGAGTCAGCTGGCCAGTGGCGGTGGGCGAGTAATAAAGCTGATATCCCGCAATGTCACCGGCAGCCAGGGAAGAGCCATCGGCCCGGGTAGTCGGGCGGCCCCAGCTGATCTGGGCGCTGCCGGTTTGTGCAGCGGCCACCACTGATACGGCAGCAGTCGTGGAGGTGGCATTGGAGCCCCCGTTCCTGACGATACAGTAGTAATTTCCGGCGTTGTCGGTGGTGACGTTGTTCAGACTCAGCTGGGCGGTGGTCTTCCCGCTCAGGGACTGGCTGTTGAAATACCACTGGTAGCTCAGCGGACCTGTGCCCGTGGCGGTGACGCTGAGACTGACATTCGCGCCCGCGCTGACCATCTGGTTGGTGGGCTGCTGGGTGATGCGCACGATCTGGTTTACCACCAGGCTGAAGTTGCTGCAGTTGACAGTCAGCGTGCCGTCAGTCACCGAGCAGGAGTAAGTGCCCGCGCTGCCAGTGCTGGCGGAGGCAACGGTGTAGCTGGTGCCACTGGCGCCGCTGATCTTGGCGCCGTTCTTGTACCAGCTGATGGTGACGGGATAGTTGTGTGTTACGCCCAGGGTAAAGGTTGTGCTCTGCCCTTCATAGAGGGTGGCGTTGCCGGGCTGGGAACTGAGGCTCAGGGAATGCGGTGTTGTGTTCGGTTGCTCGGTGCCGGTGTCGGTCCCGCTGTTTCCGGATTCAGTGGATGTGCTCTGGGCTTTGGCAGAATCGGCGCTGCCTCCACCACAACCGCTCAGCAGCAGGCTCGAGCTGGCGATCATGAGAGCAATCGCAGGTGCCCTGAAAAGTCCTTGTGCTATCGATGAAATGGCCATCACGTTGAATACCTTTCGAATTTGTGTCCATGGGAGCGGTTCGCACGAACCCTATAAGGGTCAGAGTAGTCGGCAGGCTCCGGCACGCGTGTGGGCCAGTTCACAGCTTGATGGATCGATCAAAATACATATAAAAATTGAGCAGAAAGTCACAGGCGGGCAGTGAGCGGGGTTCAGTCCGGACTGTGGCCTGTGTCTTGCCCGATGTGATGGGTTTAGCGCGGGTAGTAAACGGGAGGAAGCGCGGCCTCCTCCCTTTGCCGGTTACTGGACTGCGACGGCGATCCTGCTGGATTGAGCGCTGACCAGTCCCTGGGTGTCCACGGTGGTCAGGGCGAAGTAGTGGGTGCCGATGGCCAGCTCCTCCACCTGCAGGCTCAGTTCCGCGCCGGTTACGCTGGTCAGCTGGGTCAGCGCGCCCGTGGCGGAATCCGCGTGGAAGATCTGGTAGCTGGCGATATCGCCGGCAGCCAGGTTAGAACCATCCGCACGCTTGGTGGGCGCGTCCCAGCTCAAGACGACCTTGCCATTCGGGTTGCTGATGACGGTCAGCGTGGCCTTGCTGCTGTTGGCGCTGGAGCCGCCGTTGGAAACCCGCACGTGGTACTGGCCGCTGTTGGCGCTGGAGGTGGCAGCCAGGTTCAGCTGGGCGCTGGTGGCGCCGGTCAGCGGCTGGTCGTTGAAGTACCACTGGTAGCTCACGGGGCCCGTGCCGGTAGCGGTGACACTGAAGTTAGCGTTTACACCTTCATTCACCATCTGGTTGATGGGCTGTTGGGTGATGCGGACGATCTGGTGGACTGTGAGGCTGAAGCTGCCACAGGTGACGGTCAGGGTGCCATCGGTCACGGCGCAGGAATAGCTGCCGGCGCGGGCGGTGGTGGCGTTGCTCACTGTGTAGCTGCTGCCGCTGGCGCCGCTGATCGGGCTGCCATTGTAGTACCAGGCCACGCTTACCGGGTGGCTATTGCTGTAGGTCAGACTGAATGTCTGGTTCTGGCCTTCATAAATGACGGCATTGGCTGGTTGCGAAGTCAGGCTGAGACTGTGTTGTTCCGGCGCTGGCGTGGGCGTGGGATCGGTTCCGCCGGTCTGCGTGCCGGAGCCGTCCGTACTGCCGCCATCGGTCTGGACAGGGGGTTCGGTGCTGCCGCTGCTCTGGGAGCCGCCTCCGCAGCCACCCAGCAGAAGGCCGGAAGTGGTCAGAACCAGCGCCATTCCGTGCACTTTGAACAGGGTTTTGCAGAGAGAGACAAGCGACATCGTGATTACACCTTCAGTTTGAACAGGGGCCGGGTAGGTCGAATTCCTGGCAACCAATATAGAAACCGGGTGGGGGTGTCCTTGCGGGTCAGTTCTCAGTTCGTAAATGCGGAAGAAATGAGCGGCCAAGCTGGGACGGAGTTCACTGCGGGAACGAGAATGCGTGAGGGTGCCGGGTGGGGAGAGTGACAGGTCTGCGCAATTTTTGTACAGTGCTGGTCGGGCCGGCCGTTTGTCCGTCGTGGCGACCGGCAGTCGGCAGGCTGTAGAGTCAGGTCTTTCTGCCCGACTGGCATGCTTAGCGTTTGCCTGCGTCGTGGTAGTATCCCGGGCTCAGGTTCACACACCGTTTGCTCCAGGGATTGCAGTCCGGGAACGGTAAGAAAAACCTGCCATTGCATTGATTTTTAGCGCACCGCGCGGCCACCGGCCGGGGCACAATGACCGGAAATATGGCGTGCACCTATTGCGCATTCGTATTGGGGTGAGATTGAACGGTTCAGTTCTCAAGCAGGGATTCAGGCCCGATATTCAGGGTTTGCGTGCCGTCGCGGCGCTGCTGGTGTGTGCTTACCACCTGTGGTTTGGCCGCGTGTCCGGCGGTGTGGACGTGTTTTTCGTGGTCTCCGGCTTCCTGATTACGGGTATGCTGCTGCGCCAGGTGGATCGGCAGGGCCGGGTTGATTTCGCTGGCTTCTGGGCTCGTCTGCTGAAGCGGCTTTTGCCTGCCGCGATCACCGTTATCCTGTTTACCAGTCTGGCTTCTTACCTGCTTCTCCCCAAGGTTGAATGGAAGGGCGCCATCAAGGAGGCCGCCGCTGCCGCGATTTACCTGGAGAACTGGCTGTTGGCTTTTGACGCCGTTGACTATCTGGCGCGGGAGACGCCGCCCAGTCCCTTCCAGCATTTTTGGGCGTTGTCCACCCAGGGACAGATTTACCTGCTTTGGCCTTGTGTGGTGGCGATGGTGGTGTGGCTGTCAGCGCGCCTGCGGCGGGACGTCCGTGCAACCCTGATGACCGTGCTGGCGGGGGTGTTTGGTCTTTCTCTTGCCTATTCCGTGTATGCGACCCGCATGAATCAGGCGTTCGCCTATTTCGATACTGGCGCACGATTGTGGGAATTTGCCCTGGGATCGCTGCTGGCGGTACCCCGGATGGCGTGGCGCCCGCAAGGCGTCGCGGCGGTGGTGGCAGGATGGGCCGGTTTGCTGGCAGTGGTCAGCTGTGGCCTGTTGTTTCAGGTGTCTACGGTGTTTCCGGGGTATGCAGCGCTATGGCCTACGCTGGGCGCATTGCTGGTCCTGCTGGCAGGTTCCGGCAACAACAGCGTCTGGGGTGTTGGCACTCTGCTGCGTACCAGTCCGCTGCAGTTTCTGGGCAGCATTTCCTATGCGCTCTACCTGTGGCACTGGCCATTGCTCATTCTGGTGTATGCCTATTCCGGTACGCGCGAAGTCAGTCTGGTACAGGGCCTTGCGATCCTGGCGGTATCCCTGCTTCTGGCCTGGTCCACCACCCGCTTTCTCGAGCGACCGGTGCGGCGTGACTGGTTCCCAGGTCCGGGTCCGGTGCGGGCCTTTGCATTTGGCGCCGGTTGTGTGACCACAACTGCGCTGGTTCTCGCGGTATGGGCGGGATACACCCTCAGGCTGCAGGCGCTGGAAGCCGATGCGGGCATCCGCGTAGGCAGCGCGGATTATCCCGGTGCCCGGGCGTTGATGCCCGGATTCAAGGCGGATGGTGCGGTGCCGCTGCCACCGTTGCCGGGCCCTTTCCACATCAAGTCTGATCTGCCGGCGTCCTACAGCGATGCCAGCCACCAGCAGCTGCTGGACGACCAGGTGCGGGTAGGGGAGTACGGCAAGCGGGATGGCCGTTACGTGATTGCGCTGGTGGGGGGATCTCATTCCGCCCAGTGGCTGCCAGCCTTGCAGGCCGTTGCCGAACGCCAGGACCTGCGGATTCTGAGCATGACGAAAAGTGGTTGCTGGTTCAGCGACGAGGCCAAATCCGATCAGGTTCCCGAGGGTGCTGGAGAGTCCTGCCGCCGCTGGAACCGGAATCTGCTGAAGGAACTGGAGCGCGCCCGGCCCGATGCGGTGTTCACCACGCTGACGCGGGCGGCCGGTACGGAAACGGTGCCATCGAAGTATGTGGAAAAGTGGTGGCAGATGCAGGCGCTGGGAATCGATGTGATCGCGATCCGGGATACGCCCTGGCATGCTGCCGATCCAGCCCTGTGCGTCGACGTGTTCGGGCCGGCAAACCGGCGCTGCCAGTTGCCAAGACAGCAGTCGCTGCTGCCGGAAAACCCTGCCGCGGACCTGGCTGGCCTGCCGGCCCGGTTGCGCCAGATCGACCTCACCGGTTACCTGTGCGATGCGGAGCGCTGTCCACCGGTGATTGGCAACGTAATGGTCTACCGCGACAGCAACCATCTGTCTGCCAGTTACGCGAAAACCCTCGGGCCGGCGCTGGAGCCGTTCATTCACGACTGGCTGGCGACTCGGGCGCCTGTCAGTGACTCCCGCAATGGTGCCTTGCTGCAGGCGGCAATGGACCTGCCCGTTGCCGGCGCGGCCGATCCGGCAGCCGCCCCGCACTGAGGGCTGCCGTCGTCAGCCTTCCCTTTCCAGCAGGAAAAAGAACGGTTGCCGCATTCCCTTCAGATCCATCACGCCCAGCACCGTATTGTCATCGATCCGGTGGAAGATATCGTTGATCGGCAGGTTGTCGTACTGCATGGCGGCGCTAACCTTGCCCCGGAACTCGATCATGCGTAGCCGCGCTCTGGGCTGTTCGGTCCGCATCAGTCGTGATAGCGCGCTGAACAGCCGGCGGCTGATGGCGTGGCGGGCCAGCGGGGTGTTGCGGGCATGCTTCATCGACATCCAGCGCGGGTCCAGTTTGACCAGGGAGCCGTCGCTGGCAGTGAAGAGCAGCGGATGCACCGCTTCGGCGCTGAGAAACTCTTTCCCGTACCAGTTGAACAGTTCCAGCAGGCCGTCCATGGGATGGCCGGTGACGACACCGCGACCGCGCCAGCGTCCCAGCATGAACGCCTCGTCTACCGGGTCCAGTGAATCAAACCAGGCCAGCGCCTGTTCAGTGGTGCAGGCACCCGCTTGCATCATGTCCTTAAACGGTACGGAGCTGTTCATGGCTGCATCCTCATGGTTGCGGTGACTGGTGCGGCCTACCTTAGCGGTCAGCACCGGCGCTGACACTGACCAAAACGCCCATTCTTATTGACCTGCGGTAACGGCGCGAAAACTGATAACATGCCGCCCCACAGCGTTGTCCCAGGAGTTGTTCCCATGACTGATTCCATCCGGCTGGACCGGCGCAGTTTCATCAGCCTGACGCTGACGGCTGGCGGTGCCCTGTTGCTGGAGTTTCCGCTGACGGCCCACGCGGCCAGTTCCACTGCACCGCCTCCGATCACCGGCTTTTTTGAAATTGGTACGGACCACCAGCTGTACATTCTGCTGAACCGGCATGAAATGGGGCAGGGTCTGAGCGATGGTCTGCGCACCCTGTTCGCGGAAGAACTGGGTACGGCACCCGAGCGCATCCGGGTGCGCCTGCTCAGTTCCGGCCCGGCCCAGGCCAATGCCCTGGCCCAGCCGCTGAATACGGGGGGCAGCGCGTCCACCCGTACCAGTTGGGTGCCGGTGCGCCAGGCTGCCGCCTACTGTCGTGATGTTCTGCTGAAAGCCGCCGCGCTGACTGTGCAGGCCCAGGCGCCAGGCCGGCCGTTACCCCGGTTTGAACTGAAGGACGGCTGGATTCTGGGGCCGCGGGAACCGCTGCGCTTCGCCGCGGTGCTCGGTAAAGTGACCGAGGCCGCCCGGACGGTCGATCCGAAGCGGGTCAGGCCCACGCAGCCGCCCTGGCGCTATATCGGGGAATGGAAGGAGCCTGCCTGGCTGAAGGAAAAGGTCACCGGCGTGGCGAAATACGGTTTCGACCGCGCCTGCGAACAGGTGGCGTCGATTGAACGGCCGGACCGTTTCGGTGCCGAGCTGGCGGGGATGAATGAACAGGCCGCGCTGGCCGTACCGGGCGTGACGGCCGTGATTCCACTGCAGACTGGTGTTGCGGTCGTGGCGAAACACACCTGGGCAGCACTGCAGGGGCGTAAGGCCCTGGCAACACAGTGGAAAGGCGGTGCCGAACTGTCCAGCGCCGACCTGGGCGATACGCTGGCCGGCCTGCTGGACAAGCCCGGACTCAGCCAGGTGGTGGTCACCGAGGGCGCGGCGCCCACCACGGCGCCTGCCCTTGAGCGCGTTTACCGTCTGCCATTTCTGGCGCACACCCCCATGGAGCCGCTGGCCTGCACCGTGTCTGTGGGATCAAAGCGCTGCTATATCCAGGCCGGCACCCAGCGTCCCGATGCCGTGCGCATGCTGGCCGCCGGCATCACCGGCCTGCCGATGAAGTCCATCCAGCTGGACGACGAGCTGTCCGGCGGATCGTTCGGCCGCCGGCTCGGCACGGATTTTATCGCCGAAGCCCTGGAACTGGGGGTGCGCCTGCGCAAGCCGGTCAAGGTGGTGTGGACCCGCGAGGACCAGCTGACTGCAGGCCAGTACCGTCCACCAGCAGTGATCCGGATGCGCGGCCATGCCGGCCCCAAAGGGCAGCTGGCGGGGCTGCAGCATCAGGTCGTCAGTACCGCCCGGCTGAATGAAACGGCGTCGGTACCGCCCGCCAAAGGCGACCTCACCCAGTATCTGAAAAACCTGATGGCCCCGGCGCCTGGTAAAGCTGTGGAGTACGGCCAGGGTGTGGTGCCGTCCAAGCGGGTGGGCGAGTCGGCGGTGGAGGGGGTGCGGCAGTGCCATTACCGCCTGCCTTACCGGCGGGTCGAGCATGTTCCCGTCGACCTGCCGGTACCCGTGGGTTACTGGCGCTCGGTGGGTAACAGCCTGAACATCTTCGCCCAGGAAGTTTTTATCGACGAATGGGCGGCGCACCATCGTCTGGACCCGCTGTCGCTGCGCCTGCAGTTGTTGCCGTCACCCTCGCGCCTGCGGTCGGTGCTGGAGCGGGTGGCGGAACTGGCCGGCTGGCCCCAGCGCGGTCCCGACAATCCCATGGGTCTGGCCTGCTTTGCCGGTTACGACACCTTCGTGGCCACGGTCGTGCGACTGCAGCCGGGGGCCACCGAGCCAGGCCACATCGCCGAAATCGTCTGCTCGGTGGACTGCGGCATCGTGGTCAATCCCGACAACGTGCGCGCCCAGATCGAAGGTGCCCTTACCATGGGCCTGTCGGCAGCACTGGGCGAGCAGGTGGTGCTGGAGCAAGGCCAGGTGCAGACTCGCAACTTCGACACCTACCCGCTGCTGGGCATCAGCCGCACGCCCTCCCTTTATATTGAAGTGGTGCCGAGCGAAGCTGCACCCGGGGGTATTGGCGAGCCGTGCCTGCCGCCCGTTGCGCCAGCGCTGGTCAATGCCTGGCGCTTGCGTTCGGGCCAAAATATTGCGAGCCTCCCTGTGTCTGCAGTCAGCAAGGTACTCGCATGAATCCGATCACCGGCTACACCCGCTGGATGGCCATCATCGCCGATCCGGTGGAACAGGCCAGAACACCGGGCTGGATGAACGAACTGATCCGGAAAAAAAATCTGGATGCGGTACTCATTCCGCTGCATGTGAAGCCGGCGGATCTGAAAAACACCATCATTGCGCTGAAAGGAATCCAGAATTTTTGCGGCGCGGTGGTGAGCATGCCGCACAAGAACGGCGTGGTATCCATGCTCGATGTGATGACAGCGGAAGTGCACTGGACCGGCGCCTGCAATGTCATTCGCCGCAATCGCGACGGTTCGCTGGCGGGCACCTTGCTTGATGGCGAAGGCTTTGTCGCCGGCCTGCGCGAACACGGCTTTGATGTGAAAGACAAGCGTGTGCTGCTGCTGGGTGCCGGCGGTGCCGCGGCGGGCGTGGCGTTTGCGCTGGCCAAATACAGTGTTGCGTCACTGCACGTGCGCAACCGTACCGCGTCGAAAGCCGAACTGCTCACCAAGAAACTCAAGCTGCGGTTTCCCGCCGTGAATTTCCACTGCGGTCCGTACAACGACCAGGACTTCGATCTGGTGATCAACGCCACCAGTCTGGGCATGTATGAAGACGACATGCTGCCGCTGTCGGAAAAATTCCTGCAGCCACATATGTGGGTGGCAGACGTGGTGGTGAACAACGAGATGACGCCGCTGCTGCAGATCGCGCAGGAGAAAGGCTGCAACATTCACGGCGGAAAATGGATGCTGGAAACCCAGCTGGAACAGATGCTGGCGTTTATGGTCGATCAGTAATTTACATGCGCCGCATATTCACTCCTCTGTACTGCTAACCAAGACTGTTTGAAACAGGAAATGTCCCATGCTCCGACGAGTCGTGCTCTGGCGCCTGCGCGCCACCGAACCTGAACAGAAAGCCCTCGACGCCGGCACCATCAAGCGTGCGCTGGAATCCATGCGCGGCAAGATTCCCGGGATGATCAATATCCAGGTCGGTATCAATACCGCGCAGATGGCCGATGCCTCCGACGTGGTGATGATCGTGGATTTTGCCGATGAGCACGCGCTGGCGGTTTATGAAAAACACCCCGTGCATGAACAGGTGAAACCCATCGTGGGACCGTTGCGCGATGAGCGGCGGGTGGTGGAATACCATTGCTGAAAACGGAATAAGGAGCCTTCCCCATGCGTCTTTACCAGTACCACCCCTCCGGCAACTGCTACAAGATCCGCCTGCTGCTGAACCAGCTGGGCATTCCCTACGAAAAAGTTGAAATCGACATTCTCCGGCGCGAATCCCGCACGCCGGAATTTCTGCGCATCAATCCCAACGGTCGCATTCCCGTGCTGGACGTGAACGGGCGTTATCTGCCGGAATCCAACGCCGCGCTTTATTACCTGGCTCAGGGCACCCGTTTTTTCCCGCAGGACCGGTTTGCCCAGGCCCAGGTGCTGCAATGGATGTTCTTCGAGCAGTACAGCCATGAACCCTACATTGCCACCATCCGTTTCTGGGTGGCGTTCCAGCGCTCGGCGCAGAAAAATGCCGATGAAATCCGCCGCCGCATGCCGCTGGGTTATGCCGCGCTGGAGGTCATGGAGCGGCACCTGTCGCAAAATCTGTATTTCGTCGACAACCGCTACAGCATCGCCGACATCACCCTGTTCGCCTACACCCACGTGGCCGAAGAAGGCGGTTTCCAGCTCAGCCGCTACCCCCACCTGCAAGCCTGGATCCGGCGGGTGCAGCAGCAGCCGGGGCACATTTCCATCGAGGATTGATCAAAAAACGCCCTAAAATTGATTGCCTGATAAAATACCAAAATTTTTGTCTGGCAGGTCTCTGCAGGGCGTTATGCCTGCCGCTATACTCTTTTTCAGCGTGGACTGTTGTGCAGGCGGGTGACTTTTGTGCCTGTGCAAGCGAAAACCAACACAGCGAACGAATATCTGGCAATTGAATGCCGTTGTGTGCGCAGCCTCGTGAAGCGTTCACCCTTTCTCAGCAAGGAGAGACCCATGGAAGAAGCTCGTAAGCTCAGGACCATTCTGTATCCTCTCGCCCGCGATATCCGCAATCTGTCCACGTTCGTTGCCAACATCAACAATGTGCTGCAGGCCGATGCCCAGCGTTTCGCCATTGGCGCGCCGGTGGGTTTGCTCAGCATCCGCAACAGCGTGCGCAGCCTCAACAAAAACACCCGGGCGATGAAGGAAGTCAACGACATCGCCTTGCAGGAAAGCAGTGTGGCGGCGTCGCTGGCGGAAGCAACAGGCAACACGCTGTTGCGTCCGGCGCTGCAGCTCAACCTGCTGGCGCGCAACGCCAAGCCGCAGGTGGACCGCACCTATTCCGGTGTACTGCGCATCGAGGGTTATCTCAACCCCGTATTTGTTTTCATGGCTGCGTTGATTCCGGTGGTGCAGTCGATGCAGTCCGACGTGCAGGCACTGGATGATCGCATGGC
>JBMOPR010000422.1:0-2677 GCA_049323075.1 Pseudomonadota bacterium | reverse complement strand
CCGTGTCGCGGCTGGCGGACCAGGAGCTGACCTCGGGCCTGCCGGGTGAGGCGGAACAACAGCTGGAGCAGCTGATTCCACAGTTTTCCGTGATCGAACAGGAAACCTCGGACATTTCTGCCCAGGTGGGCCTGCTGATGGGCAAGATGAACCGCTTGTCCGAACTCAGCAGCAAGCTGGAAATCCTGTTGCGCATGAGTGCGGCGCTGGATGGTTCCCTCAATGAACTGCTGCCGGCGATGGCGGTGCTGAAAAATCTGAGTGTGGTGCTGAACCAGGCGCAGCGGCAGCACGAACCCCAGGGTCAGTCGCTGGAGGCCCGGGTGGCGGAAGCAGTGGCCGGGCTGAAACTGCCATCAGACACGTTACTGCAACTGGAAACCCGGCTGGCCCAGCAGGTGGATCGCTACATCAATCCTATCGCGCAGCCGTTGCAGGAACTGGCCGAGCAGTTGCGGCCCCGCATGCCGTCCACCCATGAACTGAATGGCCTGGAAAGTACGCTGGTGGCGCAGAGCAACCGCTTCGGCAATGTCAACAAACTGCTGACGCGGCTGTTCAGCAACCTGGATCGGGTGATTGCCCAGGTGAATCGGACGACTCACGCCGCCTGACCCTTCTTTTCCTTCTTTCCCGCAGGCTGTCGGCTTACAATGGCGCACCGCTAACGACAACTCCGGTGCGCCATGGAACTGACCGAACAGCTGCTGGGCGATTGCTCGCCCTATATCTCCAATCTGGTTTACGACATCGATGTGCGCATGCTGTTCATCGAATGCTTCGATGACCCCGAAGCGCAGAATCCGCTGTTGCGCATCGTTTTCCCCGGCATTCTGTCCTATGCCGAGACCAGCCTGATCACCGAGCCGGAAGATGAGACGGTGGACGACATTGTCAGCATCGAACGTCTGGATGCCCGCAAGATCGTGATCACCACGTACAAGAAGGAAATCCTGCTGACGCTGACGGAAGAACCGTTTGTCGAGGACATCGAAGGGGAAGACAACGATTGAGTTGTCTGCCTGCCGCCGCCTGATCCGCCGTGCGGAGGGCCGGCGCTGAGAATTCAGTGCCCGCCTGTTTCAGCGTCCGCGCTTTTAGCTTCAGGCCAGCGTTGCAATCTGTTCGCCCATTGCAGTGGGTGAGCCTTCCTGCAGGCCATCCTTCCACTTCACCACATCCGGACCAAACAGCACGATGGCGGTGGAGCCCAGCTTGAAGCGGCCCATCTCGGCGCCGCGTTCCAGCGTGATGGGCTGCGGACGCGGGCTGTAATCCGTCACTTTCAGTTGCCGCTTCGGCGGTGTCACCAGGCCGGCCCACACGGTTTCGATGCTGGCCACCACCATCGCGCCCACCAGAATCACCGCCATCGGGCCTGCGTCGGTGTCGAACAGCGCCACCACCCGTTCATTGCGGGCGAACAGGGCTGGCACCTGCTGCGCCGTCAGCGTGTTCACCGAGAACAGTTTCCCCGGCACGTAAATCATTTCCTTCAGCACACCCGTGTAGGGCATGTGCACGCGGTGATAATCGCGCGGTGACAGGTAGACGGTGATGAAGTCGCCGTTGCGGAAGGGCGCGGCGCGCTCGGGATCGCCGCCCAGCAACTGGGTGAGGGTGTAGTGCTGGCCCTTGGCCTGGAAAATCCGCTCGTTGTCGATCTTGCCCAGCTGGCTTACCGCGCCGTCGGCCGGGCAGGCGATGCCGTCGGTGGTGATCGGGCGCACGCCCTCGCGCAGGGCGCGGGTGAAAAAATCGTTGAAGCAGGCGTAGGCGTGGGGATCGGGTTCTGCCGCGATGCTCATGTCGATGTTGTAGCGTTTCACGAAGAAATCGACGAGGGCGTTGCGGATCTCGGGCACGCGGGATTCTGCCAGCACGCCCAGCGCGCGGGACAGCAGGTGTTGTGGCACCAGATATTGGGACAGGACTTTCAGGCGATCCAGCATGGAATCAGACATGGGGGTTCTCTCGTTTTCAAAACAGGGAATGCAGCAGGTTGGACCCGTTTGGGATCAGTGGGTTTCCACCGGTGTCGTCGGGTCGTTGCCCCACTCGGACCAGGAGCCGGGGTAGGCGCTGATGCGGGGGAAGCCCAGCACCTTTCCCACCAGATAGGTGAAGCCGGAGCGGTGGTGGGTCTGGCAATGGGTGACGATGGTCTTGTCGGTGGTGATGCCGAGTGAGGCCAGTTCCTGCCGCAGTTTTTCCGGATCGCGGATGCGCAGGTGGTTGTGCGGGTCCATGGCGCGGGTCCATTCGTAATTGACGGCGCCGGGAATGTGGCCGTTCTTCTGTGCGCTGACCCGGTTGCCGAAGTATTCGTCGCGGGAGCGGGCGTCCCAGACCACGAAGTTGGGGTCTTTCAGATGGGCCAGGATGTCTTCCTTGGTGGTGATGCCGGTATTGGTGTAGTGCGCGCTGTACTGGCTGGGGGCGGGCATGGCGATGCCGCCTTCCAGTTTGCGCCGCTCGGCGATCCACGCATGCAGGCCGCCGTTCAGGTAGGAATAGTGGGGGTGACCGATCACGTCGAGGGTCCAGATCAGGCGTCCAGCCCAGCCGCCGCCTTCGTCGTCGTAGGCGACCACGTGGGTGTCGGGGGTGAGGCCGATGGAGGACATGACCCGGGACATGAGGTTTTCCGCCGGCAGTTTGCCGGGCCCGGGCGGAA
>JBMOPR010000421.1:0-2020 GCA_049323075.1 Pseudomonadota bacterium | reverse complement strand
CGTGTTCGCGGTACCGCACAAACTCAACGAACCCGGTGGCATCGCCGCTGTCACCAGCCATTTCCTGGAATACATTCCCGAAGACGCCATCGACGATCCCGCCGCGCCCACCCTGTGCGCGTGGGAACTGGAAACGGGTGGCACCTACTATCAGGTGGTAAGCACCCAGGCCGGCCTCTACCGCTACAACATGGAAGACCTGATCCGGGTGAAAGACCACTGGGGCGGCATCCCCGTGGTGGAATTCATTTCGAAAAAAGCGCGGCAGATTTCCATCGCCAACGAACGCCTGAATGAAAACGATGTGACCGAAGCCTGCCGCATCGCCTGTGCGCAAACCGCTGCGCTGCTGAAACAATTCATACTGTTCCCATCCCGCGACGGATTTTACGAAATGCTGGTGGAAGGCCGCATCGACGATCCGCAGCGATTCGCCGATGCCATGGAACAGGCCCTGTGCAACGTGGCGAAAGGTTACGATTTCGAGCGCGAGGATCGTCTGCTGCAACCGCTGCGGCTGTTGCAGGCGCAGGACGGGCAACTGAGTGATTACGTACACGCAAGACAATTCCGCTCGGCCCTGCCCAGTGCCCAGTTCAAACCCATTCATCTTTCAAACGAATTCGAAGGTGCGCGGGATTTTGCAATCCAGTCCCGCCATGTCGCTGCCGACCGCTATGCCGGTGGTCTTGCGTCGCAGGTGTCCGCATGAAAATACTGTTCGCGCTGGGCTGGATGCTGCTGGTGTCGGTGTGCCTGAGCCTGTTGTTGCTGCCCACCTGCGTGGTGCTGGCGTTGCTGCAGCCGGATACGCTGCTGTCGGGAGTTGGGCTGGCACTGCTGATTCCGCCCGCCCTGCTGGCCGGATTTTTTCTGGTGCTGGGGCTGACCTGGCTGTACTGCCGTGCGCTGCCACCCACACCGCAAGGCAAATTCAATATGTTCGAGGATCGCGGCGCCGTGTTGTGGGCACTGAACAACGCACTGCCCACACTGCTGCTGAAATTTTTCCAGTCGACACTGTTTCTCAGCGAACACCTGCGCTACTGCCTGCTGCGCGCCTGCAACGCCGACGTGCGGCTTACTTCGTGGATTCCCACCAATGCGTCCATAGCCGATCTGCGCAACCTGCACCTGGGCGAAAACGTGGTCATTGGCGAGCACTGCACCCTGGGTCCGGCGTTCCAGCCCCGCCCCTACCGTCTGGTGGTCAGCGATATCCACATCGGCGACAACAGCCTGGTTGGTGCCCACAGCATGGTGGCGGCCGGTGTGCATATCGGTGCAAATGTGCTGATCCAGGCCCAGGTAATGATCGCCAGCGGCAGCCGGCTGGGTAACAACGTGAAGATCGGCGTGGGCACCCGAATCGATACCTACTGCCACATCGGCGAGGGCGCGGTGGTGGGCAAGTGGGTGACACTGCTGTCGCGGGCGCAGATACCGGATGGTGCGCAGGTGCCGGATGGCGCAGTGGTGAAGGGCAAATGGATTGATCCGCAACAGTAAGCTGAAACGAAACATGCATGACTGCGAATGTGAAAACGGCTGACCCGGCGCCGTATCACACCGCCTCCAGGTGCTCCACCATCAATTGCGGATTCTGCACACCGCGAAATTCATTCACGTCCAGCTTGTACGCCAGATAAATCCTCCGCGCCTTCTTGTTGGGCCATTTTTCCAGATCGACGTTGAACGCAATCGCGTCGATCACCCGTTTGCTGGCGGGAAAACCCAGCGTCAGTTTCAGATGCTTTTCACCAACGATGCGCTGATCCAGCAATTCAAATTCACCGTCAAATAGCGGTTCGGGAAAACCCTGCCCCCAGGGACCCGCTTCCCGCAGCATTCTCGCCAGTGGCAGATCGATATCGCTTTGCGACAACTCGCCATCGCTGTGCAGCACGCCGGTCAGATCATCCAGCGTCAGCAAACGCCGCGCCTCCTTGTCGAACGCCTGCTGGAAGGATTCATATTTTTCCACCGGCAGACTCAGCCCTGCCGCCATCGCGTGGCCGCC
>JBMOPR010000420.1:0-18180 GCA_049323075.1 Pseudomonadota bacterium | reverse complement strand
AAAAGGTCCAGTCGCACACCCAGCTGACCGAACGCATCCGCGAAATCATTTCGCTGTATCTGGACGCGTCGCCGTCGATCGGTTTTGTGGCGGAAAAATTGCGGGTGTCGGAACGCACGCTGCGCCGGCGGCTGAATGAAGAGGGCATCAACTTTCGCGACCTGCTCAAGCAAATCCGCCACGAAACCGCGCTGTACTATCTGGGCAAGACGGAATTGCGCATAGACAATATCGCGCGCCAGCTGGGTTACAGCGAAACCGCAAATTTCCGCAAGGCGTTTAAGGAACAATCCGGCAAATCACCGCGCCAGTGGCGGGACGAGGCGCGGGGTGCGGCAGACTGATCGCGCCACCGTCACCGGCTTGATGACGGGCCTTATTGTTCCACTTTGCGGAATACTGAATTCAGCTCCGCAGGGATTCTTCACCACGCCGGCAATCGGCAAGATGGCCTCATTCGCAGCAGCCAACCGGCAACACCGGGGGCAGCGAATCCACACCATCTACCACTTGAGGAATCCTTCATGAGCCGCATCGCCGTCGTTACCCCTGCCACCGCCACCGCCGAACAACAGGCCCTGCTGGACGCCATTCAGGCCAAGCTGGGTATGGTGCCGAATTTTCTGAAGGTATTTGCCAACTCGCCGGCCGCTTTGCGGGCGTTTCTGGGTCTGCACAGCATTGCCGGTGAAGGCAGTCTGGATGCGCCAACACGGGAACGCATTGCCCTGGCGCTGGCGCAGCAGAACACATGCGAATATTGTCTGGCGGCGCACACGGCCATTGGCCGCAAGGCAGGCCTGACCGGTCAGGAAATCCAGGCCAACCGGGCCGGTGGCAGTGAAGATGCCCGTGCAGCGGTAGCGGTGCAGTTTGCCCGCGCGCTGGTGGAACACAAGGGTGACGTCACCAGCGCCGAAATCCAGTCCATGCGTGATGTGGGCTATACCGACGCGGTGATTGTGGAAGTCATCACGCATGTGGGCATGAACCTGCTGACCAATATTCTGGGCAAGGCCAGCCGGGTGGAGATCGATTTTCCCCGGGTCAGTCTGCAATAAACCGGTCAATACTACCGAAGGCCGTGCCGCGTCTCGCTGCCCGGCCCTGTTCAGGAGCCTGAACCATGTCACGCGCTTTTTCCGATATCACGTTTACCGAACACGTCAAGGCGGCACAATCATTGTATGGCAGCCGTCAGGCCAACCAGGGTTTTGAACAGGCGGATGATCCGCGCAGCGAACTCACCGCGCGCGAAATGGAATTCATCGGCGCCCGCGACAGCTTCTATCAGGCGACGGTGGGCGACAACGGCTGGCCCTATGTGCAGCATAGGGGTGGCCCGCCGGGATTCATCCGGGTGCTGGATACACGCACCATCGGCTTTGCGGATTTTCGCGGCAATGTGCAGTACATCAGCGTGGGCAACCTGATGGGCGATGAACGCATTTCGCTGTTTCTGATGGATTACGCCAACCGGCGCCGGCTGAAAATCTGGGGGCGTGCCCGCATCGTGCACGAGGCCGACGATCCCGCGCTGCTGTCGCGCCTGGAAGTGGCGTCGTATCGCGCCCGGGTGGAACGGGGTATCCTGATTCGCGTGGAAGCCTGGGACTGGAATTGTCCGCAGCATATAACGCCCCGTTTCACTGAGGCAGAGATCGAACAACGCATGGAGGCGCTGCGTGCGGAAAACGCCGGCCTGAAGGCGCGTCTTGCCGAATTGCAGGGCCACTGAAATGCCCGCGCACCGCATCGGCATCACACGCACTGTTGCAACGTAAATTTTAACGACCGGGAGGAGAAAAAACCATGTCTGAACCCATCCAGCGCCCGCCATTGCCGCCGTTCACCCGGGCCACTGCCATCCAGAAAGTACGCATGGCGGAAGACGGCTGGAACAGTCGTGATCCGCAGCGTGTGGCCCTGGTGTACACCGAGGACAGCCAGTGGCGGAACCGCGCCGAATTTCCCTGTGGCCGCAGCCAGATCATCGAATTCCTCACCCGCAAATGGAACCGTGAACTGGATTACCGGCTGATCAAGGAACTGTGGGCTTTCACTGACAACCGCATCGCGGTGCGCTTTGCCTATGAATGGCACGACGATGCCGGCAACTGGTTCCGCTCCTATGGCAACGAGAACTGGGAGTTCGACGCCAACGGCCTTATGCAGCGGCGTTTTGCCAGCATCAATGATCTGCCGATCAGCGAATCCGACCGCCGGTTTCACTGGCCGCTGGGCCGGCGCCCCGATGATCATCCGGGATTGAGTGAACTGGGGCTGTGATGGACCGCCTGTATCTGATGACGGTGTTTGTCGCCGTTGCCGAAGCGGAAAGTTTTGCCGGCGCGGCCCGACGTTTGATGTTGTCGCCGCCGGCGGTAACGCGCGCCGTGGCCACGCTGGAAGAACGGCTGGGCGTCAAGCTGCTGCATCGCACCACCCGCTTTGTGCGCGTCACGGAAGCAGGGCAGCGTTATCTGGAAGAGTCGCGCCGTGTGATTGCCGCGGCCGACGAGGCCGATGAAGCGGCGCAGGGCATTCATCGCGAACCCCGTGGCCAACTGGTGGTGACGGCACCGGTGCTGTTTGGCCGCATGTATGTCATGCCCGGCATTGTCGACTACCTGCAACGTTTTCCCGCCACGGAAATCTCGGCCCTGTTCCTGGACCGGGTGGTGAATCTGCTGGAGGAGGGTGTGGATGTCGGCATCCGCATCGGCGAGCTGGCGGATTCCAGTTACAAGGCCCTGCGGGTGGGGCAGGTGCGGCGGGTAATTTGTGCGTCGCCCGCGTATCTGCAGCACAACGGCGTTCCGCAGCAGCCGGATGATCTGGCGCAGCATCCCCTGATCGTGGCGAGCAATCTGAATCCGCATGTGGAGTGGCGACTGTTGCGCAACGGCGAGGCCATGACGGTGCGGATCAAGCCGCGTCTGACCGTCACCAGCAACGACGCGGCCATCGAGGCGGCCGTGCGCGGGCTGGGCATTACGCGGCTGATTTCCTATCAGGTAGCGCCGCAGCTGGCAGCAGGCGAACTGAAGATTGTGCTCAGTGATTTTGAACCGGCGCCGGTGCCGGTGCATGTCGTTCACCGCGAGGGCCGTTATGCGTCGGCCAAGGTTCGCGCCTTTATCGATCTGATGGTGGAGCGGTTGCGGGCCGATCCGTCGCTGAACTGACGGACGCCAGCCATTCCAGCACGCCAATGCCCGCCACAAATCCGCTGGCAAAACAGGCTGTCAGCAGATAGCCGCCAGTGGGCGCTTCCCAATCCAGCATTTCCCCTGCGCAGAACACGCCGGGCAGTTTTTTTAGCATCAGTTGCGGCGAGAGTTCATCGAAGCCGACGCCACCGGCGCTGCTGATGGCGTTAGCGATGGGCTGTGTCGCCAGCAGTGGCACCGGCAGGGATTTCAGTGCCTGCGCCAGTTGTTGCGGATCATGCAGTACATCAGCGCTGGCAAATTCCCGCAGCAGGCCGGCTTTCACGCCGTCGATGCCCGCCTTGTCTTTCAGATGCTTTGCCAGTGAGCGCGAACCTTGCGGTTGCGCCAGCCGTTGTTCGAGTTGTGGCAGTGTGCGATCCGGGCACAGATCCAGCTGCAGCGTCACGCTGCCATTCTGTGTCAGCGCATCCCGTGCCGGCGCCGACAGCGCATACAGCAGACCGCCTTCCAGCCCGGTGTCGGTCACCATCAGTTCGCCGTTGCGGGTGTGTGACTCGCCTTGTGCATCAACAACCGTTGCGGTCACCGCCTTTACCGGCTGGCGTGCAAATTTCTCGCGGAAATGATCGCTCCAGGGCACCACGAATCCGCAGTTGCTGGCTTGCAGCGGCGCTATCCGGATTTGTTTCTGCTGCAGCCAGGATACCCAGGCACCATCGGACCCCAGTTGCGGCCAGCTGGCACCGCCCAGTGCCAGCACAGTGGCATCGGCGCGGTGCTGCAGCTGACCGTTTTGTGTTTGGAAAATCAGTTCGCCGTCCGCGTCCCAGCCCACCCAGCGGTGACGCGCATGAAACTTCACGCCCAGTCCGCGCAGCCGGTGCAACCACAGCCGCAACAGCGGTGCCGCCTTCTTGCCCACCGGAAAAATCCGCTGCGACGATCCGGTAAAGGTTTCGATCCCCAGTTCATGCACCCACTGCAGCAGTTCGTCGCGGCCAAACCGTGCCAGCAACGCGGCGATTTCAGTCTGGCGCTTGCCGTAACGGGTTACCAGGGTGTCACTGGCCTCGGCGTGGGTCAGGTTCAGGCCGCCGATGCCCGCCCGCAGCAGCTTGCGTCCCACCGACGGCATGGCGTCGAACAGGTCCACTGCCACGCCGGCACGGGCGATCTGTTCCGCCGCCATCAATCCGGCGGGGCCGCCACCGATAATGGCAACACGAAATTCAGGGGTACCATTTTCTGGGGCACTGTTTTCAGGAGCGTGGTTTTTCATGGGTGCGGTTTGCTTCGAATGTGGCTGGCCTGGGTGAACCCGTAGGGTTAACGGATCGGGGGTGGCTGATGATACACTTTCCACCCATTCGATTTCGCCCGTATTCCACTGCATTTTGGAGCCCTGAGACCATGGCAGGAAGCAGTCTGTTAGCCCTGTTGGATGATATCGCCACCATCCTCGACGACGTGGCCGTGATGAGCAAGGTGGCCGCCAAAAAAACGGCGGGCGTGCTCGGCGACGATCTGGCGCTGAATGCCCAGCAGGTGGCCGGTGTGAAAGCCGATCGCGAACTGCCGGTGGTGTGGGCCGTGTGCATGGGCTCCTTCATCAACAAGCTGATTCTGGTGCCGGCGGCGCTCGCCATCAGCGTGTTCATGCCCTGGGCGATCACGCCGCTGCTGATGCTGGGTGGCGCCTTTCTCTGTTTCGAGGGCGTGGAAAAACTGTTTCACAAATTCCTGCACAGCAAGGGCGAAGATGAAGTTCACCACGCGCAGCAGATCGAAGCCCTCAGCAATCCTGCCGTCGACATGGTGGCGTTCGAAAAGGAAAAAGTGAAAGGCGCCATCCGCACCGATTTCATTCTGTCGGCAGAGATCATCGTGATCGCGCTGGGCACCGTGGCGGACGCGACGCTGACCAAGCAGGTGGCCGTGCTGTCCACCATCGCCATCCTGATGACGATCGGTGTGTACGGGCTGGTGGCGGCCATTGTGAAGCTGGATGACGGTGGACTGTACCTGCTGCAAAAGCAGGGCGAGGGTGGCGCGCAGAAGCTGGCGCGGGCACTGGGCGCGGGCATCCTGAAATTTGCACCCTGGCTGATGAAGACCCTGTCGGTGGTGGGCACTGCTGCCATGTTCCTGGTGGGCGGCGGCATCCTGGTGCACGGCATTCCCGGCTCCCACGACTGGATGCATCATCTGGAGGAAGCCGTGGCTGCGCTGCCGGCAGCAGGTGTGGTGCTGGCCTGGCTCACGCCCAGCCTGGTGAGCGCTGTGGTGGGCATCGTCGCCGGCGCACTGGTGCTGGCGCTGGTGAGTCTGGTGCAGCGCGTCATTGCCGCTTTCCGATCCAAACCGGCCTGAGTATTGACGTCCGCCATGAAGAACTGGCAATTCACCGCAGCCGATCAGGAAGTGCTGCAGCACATCATGCAGCTGCGCCGCGACGTGCGTGGCAATCGCTTCTGTCGCGATGAGATTCCCGCCGCCGATCTGGACCGCATTCTGCAGGCCGCCACCTGGGCTCCATCGGTGGGATTTTCCCAGCCGTGGCAATTCGTGCTGGTGCGCGATCGCGCCGTGCGGGAAAAAATCGCCGCCAGTTTCGCCGAGGAAAACCGCAAGGCCGCGCCGCTCTTTGCCGACAAAAAACGCGAACAGTATGTGCAGCTGAAACTGGAAGGCATTCTGGAAACGCCGCTCAACATTGCGGTGTTTTACACGCCGTCGCCGCAACCGGTGCTGGGCCAGACCAGCATCAGTGAAGTGGGCGAATACAGCGTGGTGTGTGCGGTGCAGAACATGTGGCTGATGGCGCGGGCGCTGAATATCGGCATGGGCTGGGTCAGCATCCTTGATCCATCGACGGTGAAAAACGTGCTCAACGCACCGGCGGATCACAAGCTGGTGGCCTATCTGTGTGTCGGCTACGTGACCGAATTCTGCGAGCAGCCGGAACTGGAAACCCTGCAGTGGGAACCGCGCCGGCCCCTGCCATCCGTGGTGCTGACAGATTCCTATCCTGCGCCGGAGTCCTGATCCCGGTTCCACCGGAGTGTGATTTTTTGCGGTAGATTATCAGGCAGCTGTTGTTTATGTTTTGCCAATCCGACAACCCAGCCGACAACCTAGCCGAGACGCCACCATGAAACTGGAATCCATCGCCCTCCACCACGGTTACACCGCTGAAGCCACCACCAAGGCTGCCGCCGTTCCCATCTACCAGACCACGTCCTACACCTTCGACAATACCCAGCACGGCGCCGACCTGTTCGATCTGAAAGTGACCGGCAACATCTACAGCCGCATCATGAATCCCACCACCGCCGTACTGGAGCAGCGCCTGGCGCAAATGGAAGGTGGCATCGGCGCGTTGGGACTGGCCTCGGGCATGGCGGCGATCACCTACGCGATCCAGTGCATCACCCGCACCGGCGACAATATCGTCAGTACCAGCCAGCTGTATGGCGGCACTTACAACCTGTTCGCGCACACCTTGCCGCAGCAGGGCGTTACCGTGCGCATGGCATCGTTCGACGATTTCGCCGGGCTGGAAAAACTGATCGACGACAAGACCCGCGCGCTGTTCTGCGAATCCATCGGCAACCCGGCGGGCAATGTGGTGGACATTCAAAAGCTGGCAGAAATCGCGCACCGGCACGGCGTGCCGCTGATCGTCGACAACACGGTGGCCACACCCTATCTGTGCCGCGTCTTCGATCACGGCGCCGACATCGCCATCCACTCGCTGACCAAATATATCGGCGGCCACGGTACCACCATCGGCGGCGTGATTATCGATTCCGGCCAGTTCGACTGGGTGGCGAACAAAAAGCGCTTCCCGATGCTGAACGAACCCGATCCGTCCTATCACGGCGTGGTGTACACCGACGCGCTCGGCCCCGCGGCCTTCATCGGCCGCTGCCGCGTGGTGCCGCTGCGCAACACGGGCGCGGCGTTGTCGCCCCACAGCGCGTTCCTGATTCTGCAGGGCCTGGAAACCCTGGGTCTGCGCATCGAACGTCACTGTGAAAACGCGGAGAAAGTGGCGGCCTATCTGCAGAAGCATCCGAAAATCAACTGGGTGAAATACGCTGCGCTGCCCGACAGCCCTTACTTCGAAACCTGCAAGAAAATCACCAGCGGCAAGGCATCGGGAATTCTCAGTTTCGGCATCAAGGGTGGCAAGGAAGCCGGCGGACAGTTCATCGATGCGCTGCAGATGATTTTGCGACTGGTGAACATCGGCGACGCCAAATCCCTGGCCTGCCATCCGGCGACCACCACCCACCGCCAGCTCAATCCGCAGGAATTGCAGAAGGCCGGCGTGTCGGAGGATCTGGTGCGCATTTCCGTCGGCATCGAGCATATCGACGATATCATTGCCGATATCGAGCAGGCGCTGACGGCGGTCACCGCGTAAAGCCTGCCACTTGCAATGTTCTTTCAGACTGGCGGTATCAAATCAGCATACCGCCAGCGCTGAGCGTTGCGCCGCGGCCAGGTGGCAAGACTATCGGGATGAGGTGCGGTATCCTGCAGCCAACAGCCATTGGCTGCAATGACAGCAGGAAGCCAGCAAGGGAAACAGGTCCATGGAAATACCGAAGCACGCACTTCCACCCAGGCGGCCGCGATGAGTAGCGAGACTGAATCCATTGCCATCTTTGTCGATGTCCAGAATGTGTATTACACCACCCGGCAGGCCTACAGCCGCAATTTCGATTACAACGCTTTCTGGGCCCGCGTCACTGCCAATGGCAGCGTGACAAACGCCATCGCCTATGCCATCGACAAAGGCGACGCCAAACAGCGCCAGTTCCAGAATATCCTCAAGGCCATCGGTTTCGAGGTGAAGCTGAAACCCTACATCCAGCGTGCCGACGGTTCGGCGAAGGGCGACTGGGATGTGGGCATCACGCTGGATGTGATGGAATGGGCGCCCCAAGTGCAGCGCATCGTGCTGGTGTCCGGCGACGGTGATTTCGATTTGCTGGTGCAGCGTGTCCGCGACCTGTACGGCGTCAAGGTGGATGTATACGGCGTGCCGCAACTGACGGCGGCGTCGCTGGTGCGGGCGGCAACCACTTTCATTCCGATTGATGCCACCCTGCTGCTGGAAATAAAATCCTGATGTGCGGGACCAATCCAACACTACCGGTTATCTTCATGAGCAGATACTCTTCATGAGCAAACAAGTCTCCACGAACCAGCAGCGCGATCACTATTCCTGGACTTACCGCCTGCGGGTACGTTACTCGGAAATCGATTACCAGGGCATTGTGTTCAACGCCCACTACCTGACCTATTTCGATGTGGCGCTGACAGAGTTCATGCGCGAACAGAATTTCGATTTTGTCGAGCTGGTAAAGCGCGAGCAGCTGGATTTCCATCTGGTGAAATCCACGGTGGAATACCGGCAGCCGATCCGGGCTGACCAGTTGATCGAAATTGGCGTGCGGCCGGGTCGTCTGGGCCAGTCCAGCGTCACCTGGCATCTTGCCATCTTTGCGGAAGGCCAGGACGATTGCCTGGCCAGTGGCGAAATCATCTGGGTGTGTTCGAAAGTGGGTGCGCACAAATCGCATCCACTGCCGGAACAGTTTCGCGCCAAAGTGCAGCCGCTGCTGGATGCCACACCTTCAACCTGATAGGGGACAGCGCACATGGTTCTGCTGACGGCCTATTATGCTTCGCTCATGGCCATCATTCTGGTCTATCTGGCTGTGCGTGTGACCTTGTGTCGCCGGCGGTTCCAGATTGGTCTGGGTGATGGCGGCAATCAGGAGTTGAGTGTGCTCATCCGTGCCCACGCCAATGCCCTGGAAAATATTCCCTTCACGCTGGTGTTGATGCTGCTGGCTGAACTGAATGGCCTGGCGCCGGCGTATCTGCATGCCGCCGGCATTGCACTGCTGGTGTCGCGGCTGGCCCACGCTTATGGCTTCATCGTGGCCCGCGGTGCCTACGCCCGCGCCCGTGCGTTCGGGATTCTCGTCAACTGGATACTGCTGCTGGCACTGGCATTTGCGAACGTGGGGCTGGTGTATGCGCAGTATTAATCCAGCCGCAACCATAACCTGAATTCCGCGCCCGGTTGCACGTTGCGCACACTGATCTCGCCACCCATGGCCCGCGCCAGTTGCCGCACCAGCGCCAGACCGATGCCGGTGCCCTGGGTTTCCCGCGTCAGCTCGCTGCCGATGCGGTAAAACAAATCGAAAATCCGTCGAATCTGACCCGCTGGAATGCCGGGGCCGTAATCGCGCACGCCCAGTACCAGGCCGCCATCCTCCGGTGCGATGGATATGTCGATCTGCCGGCGTTCAGCCTTGCCGGAAAATTTCAGTGCGTTGTCCACCAGATTCAGCATGATCTGCACCAGCGCGTCAGCATCGGCCAGCACCTGCATTTCGGTGCAGGCCGGCGTGCAGTCGAACGTCACCTGAAATCCGCTGCGCTCCACCTGTGAGGTTACGCGGGAGCGGATCAGATCCAGCAGCGTTGCCACCGGCTGCGCGCGGACATCCAGCGGCAGATCATTGCGTTCCATCCGCGCCAGTTGCAGTACGTTGGCGATCAGCCGCGACAGCCGTTCGCTTTCGTCGCTGATGAAGTGGT
Organism: Pseudomonadota bacterium; assembly: GCA_049323075.1. GTDB lineage: Bacteria > Pseudomonadota > Gammaproteobacteria > Pseudomonadales > Ketobacteraceae > Ch67. The sequence continues at coordinate 8,377 of JBMOPR010000420.1, read as the reverse complement.
AGTACTCGCGGCGCTTGTCGTCGCCGACCCAGCCTTCCTTCAGCATCTCGCTGAACATGCGGATGGAGGTGAGCGGCGTTTTCAGTTCATGGCTGACGGCGGACACAAAATCCTGTTGCTGGCGCGTGAGGCGGATCTGGCGCAGGCCCAGCCGGTAGAGGGCGTAAAACACCGCCAGCAGCAGAAAACCGAGCAACAGGCTGGTCCAGGTAACGACACCGGCGCCCGGCCCATCCGGCAGGCGGTTCAGGCTGAAAATCAGTTGCAGATCCCCCAGCGGCGCCGACAATTTCTGTTGCAGCAGCAGGGTGCCGCGAATATCCCTCGCGGTGGTCAGCGTGGTGTCGGCGCTTCCCGTCGCGGCGTCGCTACCATCCACCACCCGCAACACATCGCCCTGGAAAGCCAGGATCAGATTGCTCATCTGGGCCAGTGCGGTGGGCTGGAAACTGTCGCGCAGCACGCCGTCAAAAAACGCGGACTGATCCAGCAGCACGCCCTGGATGCGGCGGCCGCCGTTTTGCCACACTTTACGGAACAGCACGAAGTGACCGCTGTCGAGCAGCGCGAATTCGAACGGGTCCACTTCATTTTCAAACAGGCGCACGGTTGCGGCGGGCGCGGGTGATGGTTTTGCGGCATCGCCCAGCGCAAATGTCTGCGCCACAGGCGTGTCCGGCGCAGCATGACTTTCCTTCTTGAGACTCTTGTCCTTCTCGCGCTGCTCCTGCGCTGCCTTGGCCTTCATCTCCACCTCCATGCCCTTGTCCTTCGCGCCGGCATTGGCGAATTGGTCATCCAGTTGCAGCTCGTCGATGCGGCCCAGCACTTTTTGCTGGCGGCTGCTGCTGGCCCGCAGGCGATCGAAATTCTGCTGCGCGTACGGCAATTCAGTGACAGCCAGCGCCTGGCTTTTCGATTCGAGGTCCATGGATTCGGGGTGGGTTGCTGTCGATGCCGCAGCGGATTCCTGCAAAGGGTATTCCTGCAATGGGGCCTGGGGCGCCGGTGCAATCGTGCCGGCCATGTCCAGTCCGCTGCGCCTGCTGTCGCGGGGCTTCTCCACCAGCCGGTTCGCGCCCAGCACGTCCTGCAATTGCTGGCTCACCGCTTCCCGTTCGCTGGCGTTCAGCAGTGGCTGCCTGAACTGGCGCGATTCCGCCGCGTTGGCCGGCAGCAACGGCGTGCTGAAAAAGCCTTGTTCATCCACCTGAAAATAACCGATCAGCCCGGGCACCGTTGCAGGCACGGGCCATTGTGCCAGCGTCGACAATTGTTCCGAGCCGGGTACCAGAAACTGGTAGTCCGCCGGGCTGCGGGATTCCTCCAGTGCGATCCACTGCTGCAGGCGCTCGTCGATGCGTTGACTGAATTCCTCTGCCAGCGTGCGGTGCTGATACAGCGCTTCCCATTTGATCTGCTGGCGCGCCTGCAGTACCAGCACCAGGGTGGGAATGACCAGCAGCAGCCACAGCGCCAGCAGCAGCCAGCGCAGGCGTGCCGGCGTGAGCGACAGGGGAGAGCGGCGCGAAAATGGGCGTTGCTGCAAAAAGCGGATCATGCAGGGTCCTGCTGTGTCAGCAGACGGTAGCCACCACCGCGCACGGTCACCAGATGCACGGGATTTTTCGCGTCCGCTTCCAGCTTGCGGCGCAGCTTGGCAATGTGAATGTCCACGGTGCGGGTTTCAATGTCCAGATCGCGGGCGTAACCCCAGATCCGGTGCAGCAGTTCCTCCCGTGGCACCGGCCGTTCGCGGTGTGCGTGCAGGTATTGCAGGATTTCCATTTCGCGGCGGGTGAATGCCACAGCTGAGCCACGGATGTTGCCGCTCAGGTTGGCGGTATCGATGTGCAGGTCTGCCGCCAGTATCAGCCGCGGCAGTTGCTCGATATGGTTGCGCGTGCGTCGCAACACCGCCTGCACCCGCAGCACCAGCTGTGCCACCGAGAACGGCTTGGCAACATAGTCATCCGCGCCCAGCGCCAGTCCGCGCACGATGTCGTCGTCGGTGTTGCGTGCGGTGAGCATGATGATGGGCTGGTCGCGATCGCGGGAGCGAATGGCTTCGCAGACGGCAAAACCATCGAGGCCCGGCAGCATCACATCCAGCAGGATCAGATCGAATTGCCCTGAACCGGCCTTGCGCAGCCCCTCATTGCCATCCACGGCAACATCCACGTCGTAGCCATGAAAAACAAACACATCCGTCAGACCGGTGCGAATGGCGGTTTCATCTTCCACGATCAGCAGGCGGAGCTTGCGTTGCACGGGTGGTCCTCGGGTGAAGGCAGTACGTCTGATGCTAGCAAGCCCCCGCTCACCCCGCACGTAAACTTTTGGTAAAAAGCGCCGCAGCGGTTTTACCAAACTGTGCCTGCCGCTGCCAGCCGGGCCTCCCTAGACTGATCCTGACTCATCGAAGGAGGACACCTCATGACCGTACTGACCCGACTATCCCGCCTGTTCCGCGCCGATCTGCACGCGCTGCTGGATCGCATGGAAGCGCCGGACGTCCTGTTGCAGCAGGCCATCCGCGACATGGAAGGCGAAATCCAGCTGCAGCAGCAGGAGCAGAAAAAGCGCGCGTTGGAACAACAGCAGTTGCAGCGGCGCTGCAGTGATTTGCAGGAGCGTTTGCAGCAACAGGAAACGGAGCTGGATCTGTGTCTGGACGCCGGCAACGATGCGCTGACCCGCGCACTGTTGCGGCGCCGGCTGGAACAGGAACAGACACTGCGTCTGCTGCAACAGCGCCTGCAAACGCTCACGGAAAAAATGCGCTGCGCCGACACTGAACTGCAACAGCAGCAGCGGGAATTGAAGGCGCTGCGGGAACAGGCAGAGGTGTTGTTGCAGACGCCGTCGTCCACCCGCGATGCTGCGGATGCCTGCGCCGTCACCGAAGCCGATGTGGAACTGGCGCTGCTGAAAGCCAAAAGCAGAAGGAGTCCCGCATGAAAGCGCTGAATTTTTCCAGCGGCGTGATGATGGCGCTGGTGCTGAGCGTGAGTGGTGCGGTGCTGCTGACCGGCACCACTCTGTTGACGGGATTCAGCATTGCCCTGCGCGCGGTGCTGCTGCTGATCATGCTGACGTATTGGCTCTGGCTGCTGCGGGTAACCGGCGCCCGTGCCGGCATCAGTCTGATGGCCGCCGGCTGGTTGCTGCTGGGCGTCACGTTGATTGCGCTTAATCCGCCGTTTGTGGTCTGGCTGGCAACCTGCACCGGCTGGTTGTGGCTGCAGCGCAGTGTCTTGCGTTATCGCCGCCCCGGGCCCGCCCTGGCGGACGCCGGCCTGAGCCTGCTGGCCCTGTGCGCAGCCGTTGTCGCTTACTGGCACAGCGGCAGTTTCCTGCTGGCGTGCTGGAGTTTTTTCCTGCTGCAGGCTGCCTGCGTCTTCATTCCCGCGCAAGCAATCGCAGGGACTTCGACGGGTGCCACCGACAGCAACCGTTTCGCCCAGGCCCGCCATAGCGCGGAACAGGCCCTGCGCCGTCTGCGCCAATCCGAATCCATCTGAATTCACCCGGAACCACCCAGGAGATCCGCCATGAAAACATCGCTGAAAACCGTACTGTTTGCTTCTGTTCTGATGGCCGGCACTGCCGCCGCTGTCGGTCTGCATCCGCAGTGGTCGAAACCTGCCAATCCCGAGCCCACCGCAAAACCTGGCGGCACGCAGTCGGGTGTCGCGCCCGCCGTTGCCACACCGAAAATCGAAGTGGTATTCGTGCTCGATACCACCGGCAGCATGGGCGGCCTGATCGACGCCGCGAAAAACAACATCTGGTCCATCGCCAGCAGCATGGCTTCCGCCAAACCGGCACCGGAAATCCGGATGGGGCTGGTGGCTTACCGTGATCGCGGCGATGCCTATGTGACAAAAGTGCTGGATCTGTCGGGGGATATGGATTCCATGTACGCCGCATTGATGGACTTCCGCGCCGACGGCGGTGGCGACGGCCCCGAAAGCGTCAACCAGGCACTGCATGATGCCGTGCACCGCATTGGCTGGAGCGAGGACAGCAACAGCTACAAGGTGATTTTCCTGGTGGGTGACGCCGCGCCGCACATGGACTATGCCAACGACGTGCCCTATCCGGAAACGCTGAAAATCGCGGCGCAGAAAGGCATCGTTGTGAACTGCATCCAGGCCGGCGCCGAATCCGACACGCGCCAGGTGTGGCAGCACATTGCCAGTCTCAACCAGGGCCGCTATTTCCAGGTGGAGCAAAGTGGCAGCGCGGTGGCCGTTACCACGCCCTATGACGATAAAATTGCCGCGCTCTCGAAGCAGCTGGATGAAACCCGCGTGTTTTATGGCGACGCCGACACCCGGCGTGCACTGGAGAAAAAAACCGACGCCGCGAAAAAAGTCTACGCCGCGGCACCCGCTGCCGTGCAGGCCAAGCGCGCGGAATTCAACGCCTCAGCTGCCGGTGCCGACAACCTCTTTGCCGACAGCGAACTGGTGGATGATGTGGCCAGTGGCCGCGTGAAACTGGAGGAAGTGGACAAAGCCCGTTTACCGGAACCGCTGCAACGCCTGAGCAAGGATGAGCAGGCGCACCTGATCAGCACCAAGGCCACTCAGCGCAAACAGCTGCAGGCGGAAATCGCGCAACTGGGCAAACAGCGGCAGGACTATATCGGCAAGGAACTGACGGAGAAAAAACAGGTAGAGGAATCCCTCGATGGCAAGATCCACAGCGCCGTGCGCGAACAGGCCAAGGCCAAGGGGCTGATCTACGATAGCGGACCCACTCTGTAATGACGGTGACGTCCTTGCCAACAGCCACAAAAAAGCCGGGCCGGATTTTTACTCCAGCCCGGCTTCCAGCTCAGAAATAAAACTGTGTCTCAGCCCCGTTCCACGCGATTGCGGCCCGCCGCCTTGGCGCGGTAAAGAGCCTTGTCGGCACGTTCGAAACAGGTTTCGATTTCGTCCTTGTCCTGAAACGATGCCACGCCGAACGACGCGGTCACCGGAATACGTTCGTTGTTGAAATTGAAGGGACATTCGGCCACTGCCAGCCGCACCTTTTCTGCCGCTGCCAGCGCACTTTGCAGATCGGTCTCGGGCATGATGATGATGAATTCCTCGCCGCCATAACGGGCCACGAAATCCTCACTGCGCACCCGGCGCGACACTTCGCGCGCCACCAGCTTCAGCACCTTGTCGCCGCGCAGATGGCCCATGCTGTCATTGATAGTCTTGAAATGGTCGATGTCCACCACACAGATCGACAGCGGCCGGCCATGCCGGCGCCAGCGCGAAAACTCCCGCTCGATCTGTTCATCGTAGGCGGCACGATTGGGTAATTCTGTCAGCGCGTCGCGCAGCGCTTCCATCCGTTGCGCTTCCAGGCTGCTCTTGAGTTCCGACGCTTCCGCCTCCATTGACTCCATGCGTTTGGCCAATATTTCGATGCGGCCGAACACCTCGTCGCGGCGGCTTTTTTCCTCCAGGTGAAAACTGTCCACCGCCGCCACGATGCGGTTTACCATGCCTTCGATTTCTTGCCGCAGACGGCCCATATCCTCAGTGCCGGCCACGCTCACCCGCATTTCCTTCAATTCCTGGCGCACATCGGCGTCAAGTTTCTCCTGGTTGCGCAGGGATTTTTCTTCGCCCTGCTTGGCGGTCACCAGGAACTCCTGGATATCCAGCAGGCGCTGGTGCAGCGCCACCAGAAAACTCTCGAACTCCTTCTGCGCGGTCAGGCGGGTGGAGGCCACCAGCTGGGTGGTCTCGTCGATGAATTCCGGCAGCTGCTCCAGCGTGAACGGCGACTTGATGCGGTCCACCAGCTTTTCCTTGCGCACGCTGAATTCCACGGGCACTTCCAGCTGGCTGAGCAGATTGCACAACAGACGGCTGAGGCGTTCAAGCAGGTGGGGATCGGCCTCTGGCTCATTCTCCGGCACAACGGTGCCGGTAGGACCGGGTTCTTCCAGCTGGTATTCATCAGAGCGTGAGGGCAAATGACGGTCCGGCTCACGGCTGACGTGGCTCACGGTCACGTCCGGCGCGGGATCGGTGGCCGGATGTTGGTGTCCGGAAAAAAGACGCGAAAGAAAGCTGCCGCGATTGGCGCTCAGCTCGTCGATGCGCAGCGCCAGATGCTGTCGTACCTGTTCCTGCACCTGCTGGAACTGCTTCCACAGTTCCAGGCTGGCGCCGCTGTTCGCCAGCAGGTCCGGCAATTCCTTGCGCAGTTTTTTGACGGCGGATTTTTCCTGCCGTGGCAGATCCAGGGTCAGACACTGTTCCAGCTGCGCATCCAGCAGGGATTCCAGCTCGCCGTGATTGTCCTTGCGGCGGTCGTCCAGTGCGATGATGGTGCGTTCCAGCTGGGACACCAGCGGTTCCAGGGAATTGATGTCGCGGCTGCCCCGCAGTCCGGTGCGCAGCTCGTCCAGCTGCTGGTCCAGGGTTTTGTCGAGCCCATCCGCCGCCAGACTGACCCGGACCAGACCCCGCCGCAGCAGATCCAGCCGCTGCTGGTCCTTCTTGTGGCTGGTTTCAAACTCCTCCAGCGCGGCCAGGTATTTTTCCTTCCAGTTCTGGACACCGGTTTCCGCCATGTCGATGCAGGCCCTGCAGCAAATCTTTGGGGTGATGAGACAAAGTATAGAAAACTTCAGCCGTCACGCCGGAAAGATTACACAGGCTGTGGGGGTATCCAGGTCAGGGGCGGGACCCGGCGCCCTGCGTGCCCATCGCGTCGGCAAGTTGTTGTGGCAATTGCACTTCCATGGCAATGGGGCGGTGATCGGAGTAGTCGTAATCCAGCACTTTTACATGATTGATTGTCAGACTGGGGCTGACCAGGATGTGGTCGATGTTGCGGGTGGGATTCCAGCTGGGGTAGGTGTGATGGTTGCCGGTCACCTGCAGCAGGTGGGTATCCCGCAGCGGGGTGTCGATGATCTGGTCGCTGCGACAGTTCATGTCGCCCATCACCACCACGTGCTCGTGGTGCTGGATCAGCTCGCGCACATAACCCAGCTGGCGGAAACGGGCCTTTTCGCTCAGGGCCAGGTGAAGGTTCACCAGCACCAGCGTGTTCTCGGCATTGCCGTATTTGGCAACGATGGCGCCGCGCCCCTTCAGGCCCGGCAGCTTGTGATCCTCGATTTCGTAAGGTACGAAACGCGACAGCACGCCATTGCTGTACTGCCCCAGTTTGCCCAGGTTACGGTTCAGCTGCTGAAACCAGTATTCAAACCGGGCCAGGTCCGCCAGGTAGGCCACCTGATTCACGAAGCCGCTGCGCAGGCTGCCCCCGTCCACTTCCTGCAGCGACACCAGATCATAGTGAGCCAGCACCTGGGCGATGCGGTCCAGCCGTTGCAGGCCACGCCAGTCCGGCAGCACATGGCGCCAGCTGCGCGTCACGTAGTGGTGAAACGAGCTGGTGCCAATGGCGGCCTGGATGTTATAGCTCAGCAGCCGCAACACCTGGGGTGGAGCGGCTGCGGCAGGCTGGGCTGCAGGCAAGGAGTTGATCTTGAATGTCACGGTAGTGCGACCCGAATGCAAACGGTCAAGCCAGGGTTTCAGTGTAGGTGTTGCGTGTGAAAGTTTCTGGCGCCCGCCAGGGTTTTATTTGACGGGCTGGGTGATTTGCCGGGCCACACGTTCCCGGTCCAGCAGAAAGTCCACTACCCGCAGCATATACGCCGGGCCGGCCCCTTCCTTGCCCTTAACCAGGTACTTGCCGTTTACGACCAGCGCCGGCACGCCGCGCAGGCCATATTGCTGGGCTTGGGTACGGGCCTGACGTACCTTGGTACGCACGCTGAAGGAATTGTAACGCTTGTTGAAGTCATCTTCGCTGATGCCGAAGCCGGTGAAGAACGTGGCCAGTTCTTCCTGGCTATGGATGCTCTCTTTCTTCACGTGCAGGGCATTGAACAGGGCCGGTGTGATCTGGTCCAGCTTGCCCAGGGACTCCGCCACGTAGAACGCATGGGCGTGGCTGACCCAGCGATCGTTCATGGGGGCCGGTGTGCGCACGAAATTCACGTCGGCCGGTGCCTGCTTCGCCCATTCCTCCAGCGGGGCTTCCAGCTGGAAGCAGTGGCCACAACCAAACCAGAAGAACTCGCGTACCTCGAATTTGTCCGGCTGCGCCACCTTGCCCGGCTGCTCCAGCACATCATAGTCGGTACCTTCCACAAACGCTTCCGCCCGGGCGGCGGAGTGGATTCCCAGCAGCAGTACCAGCAGGGGCAGCCAAACGGATAGCTTGGTCATGGTCGACGTCCTTATTTTTCAGTGATCTTGGTGGAAGCAGCAGTGTACAACATGGACCCTGGCAAACCGTGAACGGTTCCGGTCTGGCCGGCAACAAAAAAGGCAGCCGG
>JBMOPR010000419.1:0-2027 GCA_049323075.1 Pseudomonadota bacterium | reverse complement strand
CACTGGCCTTGCGGCCAGTCTCATCCAACACGATAGGCGAGCCGCAATCAGGACAGCACGCGTAGGTTTCCCTGGAAAGAATCTTCCGGCTGGCCTCGTTATGGCCATCCTCGGATTCCCGTGAATACCGGTGTTTGACGCCGTAAGCGACCCGCCAATGGAATCCCATCCGCATGCGCACCCGGCCGAGGATAAAGAATTCCGGGCCGGACACGTGCACGTTGAGTGATTCCCGCAGCCTGAGTAGCTTGGCCAGCGTGTCAGGGCCATTGAGAACCCAGACCACTGCACCAGGTACCGTGTCCAGAATCTCGCGCCGCCACTTGTATACCAGGTGAGGCGGAGAAAGAACCAGCATGCGCCGATAGCCCTCATGATGCAGCAATGCCGAGATGCAGATCGCCATCATGGTTTTGCCGGTGCCCATATCGCAATTCAGCACGCAGGCCTGTTCGTCGCGATCCACCAGCAGCGTGGTAGCCGCATGCACGGCTTCGCGCTGAGCATCGAACGGCTTGCGTTTAAGCCGGTTTAGCGTCCAGTCCCGCTCCACGGGGTGCTGTCCCTGCCCCTGATACACCGGGGGCAGTTCCCGCTCTACGGCACGCAACAGATCCTCGCCAAAGTCGGCGATGAAATGATGCAGGGATAGTTTGGGTGATGCACAACCGACGGTAACTTCTGGATCAGAAAGATTATTCAACAAGGCTGCCACAGTCATGATTTTCTCCATTTAATTGAAACGAAGGAAACCCGACAGACAGCCCACCCCAACGGGATGAGCTGCCCGTTGGGGTGGTTGGTAGGAAAGAACAACAAATAGAAATGAAATACAGCGAAATTAAAGCCGTTACTTACAACGCCAGTTGACCGTCGTGAATCAACTCCTCAATGCACAGCTCCAGATTTTCATCGCCCAGATGAACACCGACGGCGCCCATCCGAAAGCCCGCGATCTGGGTGATCCAGCGCCGCGCCGTGAAGGCCTGCAACACCGGTTCACGCCATTTCGGCAGCAAAGGTACATGGCAGGTTTCCATGACCAGAGGCCATACATCGGGTGGACCCGATGCGGTGTCCTCAATGCGATAGATCTCCCAGGCCTCGCGGCTGACACGATCCGGTTGCTGCAAATTGCTGGCATAGACAAACAACTGAATCAGATCGCCGAAAACACTTCTTGGTGACCGTCCTTGCTGTTTGTCCAGCAGCTTGGGGCTGGGAACCGTCACCCGTATGGCAACGCCCTCGCCCCTGGCATTGAAGGCCCGAACCCCGTCGGGATGATCCGACAGGGTCAGGCGCGCCACAGTTTCGGCAATATCCGTATCACGTCCCCAGATCGACATGAACAGCAGTTCGCCGTCATGATTGACTAGCAGGCCATCGCAAAATACCGAAGCATTAAAATCGAGCTTAAGCATGTTGAAACCCTCACTCGATATGGATAACACGGCCAAACAGGGTGCTGCCTGGCGTGAAATCCAATGCCCGGATCATGGGAACAAAGTGATCGGTAGCGATGCGAGTCGTGGTGACTGCACCGGTTTCCTCGTTCACGTCCGTTTCCTGACGAATGCTTTTGGTCTTGAAGGTGTCCCCCTTGACCAGCAGCACTCGCCCGGAAATACCGGTCACTACACCGGCCACCTGACCGGCCGCTAGCATCAGTGCCAGATGCCAGTCCGACAGCTTGCGTAACGGTTGAAGTCGGTTATCGGTACGGGTTCTGAACAAGGTATCAAACCGGCCCCAGAGTACGGGTGAAGCGGTAACCTCGGCTTCGAGCTGCTTGACGTCCAGGCGAACCGTACTGAACTCAACCTCATCGCCACCGGTGCTGGCGGGCACCTCGTAAGGTGTCCGATTCCAGACCTCCGGCAACTGACAATGAACGTTGAACCCCTCCTCCCATTGGCCGTCCGAATTGCAGTACAGATTCTTTCCTGCCTGCATCAAGGTCAACACCACCTTTTTTTCCGGCTCAGTCGCTCGGGCACGCTTGATCCCGAGAATGACCGCCTGGC
>JBMOPR010000418.1:3379-18180 GCA_049323075.1 Pseudomonadota bacterium | reverse complement strand
ATTTGGTGGCGCTGTTCGTGATCTCGTTCGAGGTGTCGATGCCGGCTTTTCAGCACGCTTGACACTGGCGGCAAAGGCTCGTCTTGTAGCGGTCTCCGATCTCGCAGGCAATACCGATTCCGAGCAGCTTTCGATGAAGGCAGAGCCTTCCCTGTCCCCCGCTGTGGGCCTTAACGTCCGCACTTCCGAGCTATTCTGTGGCCATTCACCTTGGCGTCCTTCATCTTGTCTGCCGTTCGGACTCGATGGACTGGAGGTGGCACTATTCTGGCGCGACGAAACCAACTACGAGGTCAGTGTGGATGCCAACGTGGTTATCCCCGGCGTCGTCCCCGAACCGGGACTTGATCTGGCGCTTTCTACCATTGACTCGTACCAGCCGCCAGTGTTCGGCGGCAGCTTCCTGCTGCCTCTTGGGAAGCTCGAGCTTGTGGCCTCTGTCGAACAACAGCAGTGGTCCGAGCTGGAAAGTCAGTTTTCCGGGGACACCATTAGGGACCAGGCGGACTTGCGTTTCGATGACGTCGTCGTTTCCCGCGCTGGCGCCAGCTTCCGGTGGTCTGACCAGCTCAGGCTGTTTGGCGGGGTGGCGCTGGAGGATTCGCCATTGAAATCTTCCCGCTCACAAGACGTCAACTTCCTGGATGCCGACAAAATGGTGCTGGGCGTTGGTGGCGACTATCGCCTAAATAGTGCGCCCATCATTAATGCTCCCCTGGTGCTGTCGCTGGCCTATCAGTACCAGAAGCTCGACGAGCGCGATTTCGAGCTGACGTCCATCAACTCGTCTTCCGATCCGGCACCTTACGAAACAGTACGCGCCGACGGAGAGATTCACGTCTTCTCTTTATCCGCTTCCCTGAAGTTCTAAGCGGAGCTTCGACAGAGGCGACTAATAACAATAAGGAGAAAACCATCATGAAAACAATAACAAATCACCGAACAATATCCACGCTTCTTGCACTCTGGGTACTGCTGCCTGGTTTCCTCTTGCTGTCCGCATGTGGCGGCGACAAAGGCACCATCAACACTTCCTGGACAACGCCGGAGAGTCTTATTTTCGCCTACCCCTACCCGGGACAGCAGGAAGTGCCACCCAGCACCCAGATGGTGCTTCGTTTTTCGGCGCCCCTCAATGAAACCGTCATTGAGGAAATCGACGACAGATTGCAATTGGTGACTGTAGCGGGCGGCAACCCTGCCATGTTCGTCCACGAAACGGTGGATAACGGACGTGGCCTGCTGCTACGTCCTGTCGACGAACTCGTGCCGAATACTGAATACCAACTGCAGCTGAGCGAAGTGGGCCTAGACGGCATTGACACAGGCCCCTTCAACGACTTTCGCTTTCGCACTGCCGGTGCGCAGAAAGGCTTCGCGGGGGCAATTGGCGACGGCGACTTCAAACTGCTCGCCGCTACACCCCTGGATCAGCCCGCGCTGCTTACCGACATTGACGATGCGAGGCAGCCGAATGACATGAGCACCCTGAGAATGGCGTTCAATCGCGTACTTGATCCGGCTAGCGTCAACTATGGAAATCAGGTTCGTCTTGAAAATTCGCAGGGCAGCCTGATCGAGGCCACTCTGCTACTGCAGGGCCGCTATCTTGTGCTCGACCCAAGGGATGACCTCGAACCGACGGAACATACCTTGGTCCTGTCTGGTCTGCGCAGCCGGGAGGATGAGGAGCTCCCCCTCCTCGAACGTTCCTTCACACCAGTGGCCACACCACCGCGAGAAACGGTCGTTCTCAAGGTAGGCACGCTTGGTGAACAACAGCCGGGGCTTGCGTCAAGGCTCACCGGGCAACGCGTCAATGAGGTGCCGGTAGAAACTTTTGTGCTGGGTAACGAATCCTTTACCAGACTGGAGGGAGACTTGGCCGCGGACCTGGGTTTCGTGCCGGATTTTGCCAACGCGGCACCTCTGCGGGTGCCTGCAGGTTCAGTGCTACGCGGCAGCCCGGTGGCCGTCAATATTCTGGGTCAAGTCAACGCTGGTATCGAAACCGGTGAAGTGCTGATCACACTGCTCAGCGACGCAAACGGCTACCTGATCGCTAACCCGTTCAGTAAAGCAAAGGATGCTCCTCGCTATGCCTTGCTCAACATGGACGCAGCCATGACCGCAGAGGGCGGGATCGCCAACGCGGCACTGAGCCAGAACTTGCTGAATATTCAGGTAGTGGGCCTCGCGATAGTGGAGAATGGCGTACTGGTGATGGATGCCGCCAGCGTGGTCGAACCGGAGATTCTCGGTTTGGAGCGCGCCAGCGGCCTGCTGTCTTTCCGTCTGGAATCCTATGTCGATCAGCGCAACGCGCCGGTACCACCAGCCGATACGCGGCCGCTCGAGCTGCAGTCCTGGTCGCCCGGGGAAGACTTTCAACCCAATGCCCGCCCCGGGGACCCTGTTATTCTGAACTTCAATAAACCCCTGAATGCAGCTTCGGTATTCCTTGACGGCGCCATCGAGATGCGTGTCGACGGCACTCTGGTACCCAAGGAGCTCGCGCCCATGCGCCACGACGGCGCAACGGTGATCATCGACGGCAGTAACCTGCAGCACAACACTGATATCGAAATTGTCCTGACCAGCTTGCTGCGCGATACGCAGGGCAATCCATTGAGCCAGGATGAGACACTGGCACTTCGCTTTGAAGACCTGTCTCTTCCCGACGGCAGCGCCGCTAATCTGCGCTCGCCAGTCGCCGCCGTGTTTCCCGGCTTTTCCTGTGCGCTTACAGACGCACTGCTTACCGGGCCACGGCCTGATTGGCGCAACGGTCGCTGCGTGGGCGGCCAGAACAGCGACCCCCTGCTCCATGTGGATAGTCTGTACAAGGACTACCCGGTCAGAGTGACTTTCAACCGTAGCATAGATCCGGTGACGATCAACGACGGCACCTTCTTCGTTGAACGCCGCGACCTGGATAACAATTGGGTACCCGTGCCCGGCCGGCTGGATATCCTGCCCCAACGCGTTCAGTTTTTCCCAGATACCCCGTGGCGGATTGGTGACCTGTATCGTTACACATTAAGATCGGTGCCGAACGATGCCGATTGCGGCGTCAATGCCATTTGCTCGCCTGATGGCGCACCGCTGCAAACCCGGCAAATCTCGCGAAGCAGTGCATCGGCCCCTGCCCCGCGCGAGGGCGGTCCTGATATGGTGAATCACTTTGTCGCTGCCGACGAGGACGACCGCTATACATTAGTTGGGTTGCGCGTTCTACCAGTGGTGGATGTCAATGCCAATATGGTGTTTGATGAAGAAGAGCAAGGTGTCCTGGTCCTTCCGGACAACAGCATCGAAGCGCCACCCAATCATCTGCGGCTGGAACTGAAGGACTTCAGCGGCGTTATCACACAGGCCAATCTCGGCTGTGCAATCGGAGAGAGTTGCCCGGAAAAGCGCTTCGCCTTCCTCAGCAGCGGCGCTCTGGCGGCCGGCCCGCGCACCTTTGATCCCAATGTCCAGGTGAATCGGCGCCTGATCGACGGCAACCCGGCCACAGACAATTTCATGTCTGGAGCCATACGCGCCAACGTCTACCCAACCACCATCAGCACCACCAGCGTTTTTCTGCAGGCTCGGGCTCTGGCCATCATCACAATCGGTCTGGACACGGGCCCACTGGTGCTCAGGCTAATACCTCAAGGAGCTGATGAGCCCTTCATCACCGGGTTCATCTCCGACACGCCGGACGGCCCCTGGTTCAACGCCACCTTCGACATACTGGTGGACGCCCCTGAGTTGAAACCGGCACTGGGCCCTATTACGCTTGGTCACGATATTCGCAGCAAACGGGTGCGTAATGTGACTCTTGAGGGGCCACTGCGCTTTGTCGACGATGGCCGGTTGATCCTCAAGATCCGCAATCCTGATCCACTCCTGATTCCGGCCAGTATCAACTTGGCGGGTATCGGTCTTGCGAGTGTGCAATTGGAGGTTCCCTCCCTTGCTGCCGATCTGACGTTAACCTTTCTGCCTGTTAAGGACTTCTGAAGCGAAAGCCGACTCGCCGTTATGCCCCCGGGCATACGCCATTTGGCCCCGTTATGGGGTAATGCCAGTCAGTTAATCCCTGACTGGCATTTTCTTTTGTGACGGCGTCAGGCGACTTTTCAGAAGGGACTGTTTCATTTCGCGGCCCAGCTCCCGAAGGCCTCCTCGTGTCTGTTGTATCCGGCGTTCACACGCTGGATTTAAGGTGCACTTCCGGATAAAAAGACAAAAAGTAGAAGCCTGTACGGGCGGCCGCTAGAAACGCTTTGCCAGCTGGACTTCTTTAGACTATTATTTGGTTGGCCGACCAATCATAATTTGTTGTGCTCATACAGAATGGAGGTGGCCATGACATCCAGTTTCACCCCATCCACCGGTTCGTACGGGAAAAAGGATTCGTCGACTTCGTCAGCGAAACCGACACTTTTTGTCGGTGCCAATGGTATTGTGCTCCGGGCCAGTCAATACGGCGCGTTCACTGCCCCCATCGTACTGCTGCTTCACGGCGGAGGCCAAACACGCCATGCCTGGGCCGATACGGCGAATACTCTTGCCCGAGCGGGCTACTGCGCCATCACTCTGGATGCGCGGGGGCACGGCGAAAGCGATTGGTGTGCGCAAGGTGATTACAGCACCCAAAGCCTGGTCGCAGACCTTCACGCCGTCATTCACTCGCTGCCTATGGCACCAATCATCGTCGGTGCTTCCATGGGCGGCCTAACAGCCATGTTGGCACTTGGTGAGAATACCTCGCTGCACTGTTCCGCACTGGTGTTGGTAGACGTGGCGCCACGACTGGAGCAACAGGGCGTGCGCCGCATCATCGAATTCATGCGTCGCCATCAGGACGGCTTCGACAGTCTTGAACAGGTGCGCGATGCCGTCGCTGCCTACAACCCGCACCGCCCTCCTTCGAACGACCTGACAGGATTGCGCAAGAATCTGCGCCGGCGGGATGACGGCCGTCTTTACTGGCACTGGGATCCTGCCTTTCTGGACTACGCCCGCGTTCCCTCTGAAACCAGCGAAAGCCTGTTCGAGAAATCCAGTCTGGAGCGTGCAGCCCGAAAGCTTTCCATGCCAGTGCTACTGATTCGCGGATTCCAGAGCGACGTGCTCAGCGATCAAGGGGCTCGCGAGTTGCTCGACTTGGTTCCCCATGCGCACTATGTCGTGCTGAATCAGGCCGGCCATATGGTCGCCGGGGACAGAAACACAATCTTCACTGAGGCCGTGCTGGGCTTTCTGCAAAGGGCTGGAAAACACACTCGCAGCCACCATGCCTCATCGACTTTCGACCATGGAGTATTGACATGAAACATCGCCATCTGGATGTACTGATCATCGGCGCCGGCCTGTCCGGAATCGGTGCCGCCTGCCACCTGCAGAAGAAATGCCCGAACGTACGTTTCGCCATTATTGAGCGGCGCGAAAGAATTGGCGGAACCTGGGACCTGTTTCGCTACCCTGGGATTCGCTCGGACTCCGACATGTTCACGCTCGGCTATAGCTTTCGTCCCTGGACGCAAACCAAAATGCTTGCCGACGGCCCGTCTATTCGAACGTACATTGAAGACACCGCGCGCGACTATGACGTCAAACGACACATTCATTTCGGATTGAAAGTCATTTCGGAAGAATGGGATAGTAAAAATTGTCACTGGAACGTCACGGTTCTTAATGAAAAAACAAGCGAGATAGAAACCTTCCGTGCCGGCTTCGTATTCAATTGCACTGGATACTACAAATATGATGCCGGTTACACTCCCAACATTCCCGGCCTCGACAAATTCAAGGGCAAGCTGATTCATCCGCAACACTGGCCCGAAGACTATGATTACAGCGGCAAGTGCGTAGTGGTCATCGGCAGCGGCGCCACTGCCGTGACGCTGGTGCCGGCAATGACAGACAAGGCCGCCCATGTAGTAATGCTGCAACGTTCGCCGACCTACGTTGCAACCGTCCCCGAAGAAGATCTGATTTCCAAGAACTTGCGTCGTTTTCTGCCGGAAATGGTGGTCTACCGGATGGCCCGCGCACGTAACATCATGCTGCAACGCGCTGTTTACCGGCTGTCACTCAGCAAGCCGAAAGCAATACGCAGACTGTTGCTGGCCGCAACGCGCAGGCAACTCGGCCCGAATGTTGACATGCGCCACTTCCAGCCAACGTACAACCCTTGGGAAGAGCGGATGTGCGCGGTCCCGAAAGGAGACCTCTTCAAGGTTATCCGCGAAGGCAAGGCATCGGTGGTCACAGACCATATCGACACGATTACGGAAACAGGCATTAAGCTCAAGTCCGGCGACCATCTGGACGCGGATGTTCTGATTACCGCAACCGGTCTGGATCTTCAGTTGTTTGGCGGTGCTACGCTGCGTGTCGACGGTCGTGAAGTCAGTGTGGCCGACACCCTGTTGTACAAGGGACTGATGCTGGAAGGTGTGCCTAACATGGCGCTGGTGTTCGGCTATACCAATGCCTCCTGGACATTGAAAGCCGATATTGCCTGCGAATTTGTCTGCCGCTTACTCAACCATATGCGTGACATTGGTGCCACCCGGGTCACCCCCACTGATGAGGAGGGTTGCGGCACCGATATGAATTTCCTCAACCTGCGCTCCGGCTATGTTCAGCGAGCCAGCGACAGACTGCCACGCCAGGGAAGCAGGATACCCTGGCAGAATCTGGATGATTACCTGAGGGACCTCCCTGCCTTGCGCTATGGCAATCTCGAAGATGGTTATCTTCATTTCGAAGGCGAAAACCTCAGGGAAAAAAAGCAGGGAATACTCGGTGCGCTGCTCGGCGCCTGAACGACAGTTTTAACAAGAGGAAATATCATGAAAAATTTTTCCGGCAAAGTTGCTGCCATCACCGGGGCCGGATCGGGTATCGGTCAGGCCACCGCCATTGCCCTGGCAAAAAGCGGTTGCCATCTCTCCCTTTCAGACGTCAATGACAAGGGATTGGCGCAAACCCTGGACAAGCTCCAGCCCTATCGAGTGAAGGTAACGTTGCATCATGTTGATGTCGGTGATCGTGCTGCGGTTTATCAGTACGCTGAGGACACTGTCAAGGAACATGGCCAGGTGAACCTGATCATCAACAATGCCGGTGTTGGTCTCGGGGAAACGGTGGAGGCCATGAGCTATGAAAATTTTGAATGGCTCATGAATATCAACTTCTGGGGTGTGGTATATGGCACCAAGGCTTTTCTTCCGCACCTGAAGCAGTCCGGCGACGGTCATGTGGTCAACATCTCCAGCATATTCGGCATCATCGGTGTACCAACCCAGTCTGCCTACAATGCAGCGAAGTTCGCCGTCAGAGGCTTTACTGAATCGTTGCGCGAAGAACTCGATCTCGAAGGCGGCTGCGTCAGCGCCACCTGTGTCCATCCCGGCGGCGTCAAGACCAACATTGCCCGTAATAGCCGCATGGGTGAAATGGGCAGTATGAGCATGGGTGGTCAGGACGAGATTGCCGAAATGTTTGACCGCATCGCCATGTCTACCCCGGAACAGGCCGCAAAAGCAATCCTCGGGGGAGTGCAAAAGAACCAAAGGCGCGTGTTAATCGGCGCTGATGCGGTACTGATGGACACCACCCAGCGGCTGATGCCCACCGGGTATCAGCGTGCTCTTGAAACACTGTTTCGGATGAACAAAGGTCGCGGCGCAAAAGCGACCACTGTTTAACTTCTCATTTCGATTATGAACTAAGGAGTATCGCAATGACTACAGCCGCGAAAACCAGCAACAACCTCAACGGTGCCTCGGTGGGCATCCCGCCGCGTCACATCGATTTTAATTTCTCACAAAGCATCCCGAAGTACTTTTATGCCGGGAATGCCACGGCAACCACGTTCTTCGCCATGCTGTCAGGGTTTTTCCCGCCGGGTGAGCGTTACTTCATGGATTCGGTGCGCCACTTTCGAAATCGGGTTACCGACAAGGCGCAGCGTGCCGCCATTTCCGGATTTATGGGTCAGGAGGCCATCCACGGGCGCGAACATGATCGCCTGAACGAACTGCTTGCCGAGCGTGGCTTCGACATGCGCACGCCCGAGCGGTTCGTTAAAATTGGCCTGAAAGTTCTGGAAATGCTCCCGCCGAGCACCAAGCTCGCAGCCACCACCTTCATGGAGCACTTTACCGCCCTGCTGGCAGAGCAGCTGCTTGAGGATAAGGATTTTCAGAGTCTGGCCGACCCTGAAATGATCAAGATATGGCAATGGCATGCGCTGGAGGAACTCGAGCACAAGTCTGTAGCCTACGACGTCTATGAACTAGTCGGGAACCGGTACAGTGAACGGGTCGCGGCTACTGCGGCCTCGCTTGTCGTGCTGCTGCCGATGCTCGGTGTCACATGGGCATGGATGCTGGCCCGCGATGGCAAGCTCGGCAGCATCAAAGACAATGCCAAAGGCCTGAACATGCTGTTTGGCCGCAACGGGTTTGTCTCGAAAATCTTGCCTCGGTTGCCGGAGTTCACTCAACGGCACTTTCACCCTGGCAACCATGACACACGCAACCTGGAGCAGACATGGCGTGAGCGGCTTTTTGCCGAAGGCGGTGACCTGTTCGACGTTTACAAGAACCGGGTGGCCTGACCTGTCGTGCAACCCGGGCTTTGCCGAATTGATCCTATATATTGATGTTTCTGGCACAGCCCGGCATCGCCAGCAGAGATAAATCTGCCGTCGTTTCATATTCTCGACCATCAAGGAATAACGCATGACTGAAACGCTGGTTGACTCACTTATACAGATGTTTCCCGAGGTTCCCTTCCAGAAATTGCTTGGCATCGAGATTGTCGAGGTGGTCACTGACCGGGCCGTTGTTTGCCTGCCATACCGTGGCGACTTGGCTGGTGGCGGCAACGCCTTCCATGGCGGCGCCATCAGCAGCCTGCTGGATCTGACCGGCGCTCTGGCGGCCTGGTCCGGCCATGATCCGAAGAACGGCATGAAGGCGGCCACCGTATCCATGACCGTGAATTACCTTGCTGCGGCGCTGGGCAAGGACATCATCGCTACCGCGAATGCGGTAAAACGGGGACGAGAGCTGATTTTCTCAGAAGTCTCGATCCGGGAGAAAGGCTCAGACAAGCTGATCGCCAACGGCTCAATGATCTATCGCATTACCTGATCACAGCAGTGGGTGGTTAGCGGATGCCGGCGGTTGACTCGAACCGCCGGCCATCTCTCAGGCATTATCCTCAAGCACACACATGGCGGCCTTCTCGCCGATCATCATGCACGGGGCGTTGGTATTGCCACTGATCAACAGCGGCATAACAGAAGCATCGGCAACGCGCAATCCCGATATTCCTCTGACCCGCAACCGGCTGTCCACGACTGCCAGCTCATCGTCGCCCATACGGCAGGTTCCCACTGGATGGTAGATGGACTCCGCACGCTGGCGTATATCCGCGTCGATCTGGTCATCAGTCACCACTTCCTTGGCAGGCAGGTCATCACCGCCAAAGATCGCAGCAAACGCCTCGGCATGAAACACCCTGCGCGCCAATTTCACACCCTCGCGTAATACCCGGATATCATCACTGTCTGAAAGATAACAGGGGTCAATCACGGGCGCGCTGCGCGGGTCACTATCGGACAAGCGGATGAATCCCCGGCTCTTTGGCCGCACCTGACACACATGGATGGTACATCCAAACCCCCCCGTCAGCTCCCTGCCATGATCACGCAGGAAAGTTGGCAGGAAATGCAGTTGAACGTCCGGGCGATCGCCGCCTCCGACATTGACAAAGGCCCCGGCCTCAGCCGCATTGCTGGCAAGGAATCCGCGTCGATAGCGAAAGTAGTCATAGAAGGCACGTATCAGCCGTGGCAGAAAGTATGGAGAGAAGCCAATGGCCTGACGGCTGCGATCGTGAATCGAAACCGTCATATCCAGATGATCCTGAAGGTTGCGGCCCACCTCCGGAAGATGGACATGGCAATCAACCCCGACGCTTTTCAAATGATCACGATCGCCGATACCGGAGAGCATCAGCAGTTGGGGTGAATTGATCGCGCCGCCGCAAAGAATCACTTCGCGATTAGCTGTCAGCACACGGGGCACCCCCTGCTGATCAATGTACTCCACTCCCCGAGCCCGGTCGCCACTAAGCACAACCCGGCTGACCAGCGCATCGGTCATGATGCAGAGGTTCTCCCGGCCCCGGGCGGGATCGAGAAACGCCCGCGCCGCACTCCAGCGCCGCCCTTGCTTCTGGGTTACCTGAAAACGACCAAATCCGCGCTGATTTTCACCATTGAAATCATCGTTACGCTGCTCACCAAGCTCCTGACCGGCACGTATGAAGATCTCGGTCAACGGGTTAGGGTCCTGCACTCGCGTAACATTCAGTGGCCCGCCCCGACCATGCCAGGCATCCGCCGGATACTGCTCGTTGTTTTCATGGGCAATGAATATCGGCCGCACAGACTGCCAGTCCCATCCTGTTGCCCCGGCATCTTTCCAGCTATCGTAATCCTGATGTTGCCCGCGGATGTACACCATGGCATTGATCGAGCTACTACCACCGAGGGTTTTCCCTCTTGGCCAGTAAAGTTGCCGGTCCCCCAGGGCTTTCTGGGGGGCCGTGTTATAGCCCCAGTTACGCTTGCCCTCTTTGATCAGCCCGATCAGACCGAACGGAACATTGACAAAGCCACTGTTATCATGGGGCCCCGCTTCAATCACGCAAACTGTATAACGGCCACCTTCACTGAGCCTGTTTGCCAATACACAGCCGGCCGAACCAGCTCCTACGATGATGAAATCAAACTCTTGATTATTCACCCGGATGCACCTCGTCAAGCTCGGCAAAGCGCTTTATGTGATATGCACGATCACCGTGGGTCAACGAGCAATGAGTGACCAGACGGAAGTAGTGACCGATATCAAGCTCTTCGGTAACACCAACCCCGCCATGAATCTGGATTGCCTGCTGCGCGATGCGTACCGCCTTATCCGAATAATAGGCTTTCGCAGCGGTACTGGCGCGCTCACGCCGACAGGCATCCTCGGATTCCGCCTTGACGGCCACCATCAGCAGCATTGACTCAAGCTGCTGGAGATCGATAAACATATCTACCAGGTAGTGCTGAATAATCTGAAAGCTACCGATAGCCACGCCGAACTGCTTTCGTGTCTTGGAGTATTCCAGAGTGCGCTGGTACAGGGCACCGGCGGCACCATACATGCGTGCACAGTCAAGAGCTTGCAGATAAGTCAGCAACATGCTCAGCGCCCGCTCGGCCTGTTTGCCACGGGCAAGTATCATCCCGTCAGTGATCTCGACCTCATCAAACAGCACGTTAGCAATACGGCCACCATCCAGCGCCCGATAACGAGTCGTCTCGCAAGCAGCAACAGGCACAGCAAGCACCAGCAGTTCGCCATCAGCAAGCGCGGTTGTCAGCAAGGTATCGGCAACACCGCCATCCGGAACAAAGTTTTTCTGACCGGACAGGCGTTTGCCATTAAGCTTCATGGAAGGCCTTAATACCTGATAACCGGCATGATAATCATACAGCGCACAGGCCAGCCTGGCCCTGCCGTCAATAACGTCGCTCAACATGGCCAGGGTCGCATCGGAGCCGATATATTCCAGTAGCTTTCCCGGCGCTACCACCGTATCAACGTAGGGATCCAGACATAACGCGGCGCCCAGCTCCCTGACAACCATCGCCACGTCAAGGAGCGTGCCATCGAAGCCGCCGCTGGATTCGGCAAATGGCAGACCAAACCAGCCCAGCTCCTGCATGGCCGACCAGCGTGACGCGTCAACATGGTTCTGTTGCTCAAGCTGCTGCCTGTAGATTTCAAAGCTGTAGTTATCTTTAAGATACCGGCGAGCGGTATCCGCGATAAGGGTGGTGTTTTCCGGGAGGTTAAATTCCATCGTCTCGCCTCAAAGACCAAGCAGCATTTTTGCCAGCACATTCTTCTGGATCTCGTTGGATCCACCGTAAATGGTGCAGGCCCTCAGAAAGTTGTAACGTCGGGTGGCGCGATTGAAAATATCGCTGCCAACCGTTTCCGGGTTATCCCAGGTTAACGACATCATGCCGCCCAGCTCCACCATGGCCTGTGATACTTTCTGTTGAAGCTCGGTGCCCTTGATTTTCAACCCGGAGGATTCCGGCCCGAAGGGCTTGCCCTCATCCGTCGCGGCAACAGTACGGAAGTTCGTGTATTCCAGCGCCATTAACTCGATTTCAAGTTCAGCAATACGTTGCCGCGCCTGGCTTTTATCCAGAAAGCCCGGCGCTTCGGCCACAGCTTTCTTCAGCCGTGATATCTCGTGATGACTGTCCGCCACCCCAGCGATGGTGGTGCGCTCATGCGTCAGCAGGAACTTGGCAATAGTCCAGCCCATGCCTTCCTGGCCCACAAGATTTTCCAGCGGCACCCGCACATCGGTGAAATAAACCTCGTTAAGGTGATGATGGCCATCAATCGAGTAGATCGGCCGGACCTCGATACCGGGGGTCTTCATATCGATCAACAGGAAAGAAATCCCTTTCTGCTGTTTGACCGTCGAGTCGGTTCTGACCAGACAGAACATCATGTCCGCCCAGTGGGCCTGGGTCGTCCAGATCTTCTGGCCATTCACCAGATAATGGTCGTCCCTGCGCTCGGCACGCGTCTTGAGTGACGCAAGATCCGATCCGGCATTGGGTTCGGAGTAACCCTGACACCAGAGCGTTCTACCGCTGACGATACCCGGCAACCAGCGATCCTTTTGCTCCTGCGAGCCAAAGGTATAAAGTACCGGCCCTACCATCGCCACCCCGAACGGGCTCGTGGGAGGCGCGCCCGCCATGGCTCGCTCAAGATCGAAAATATAACGTTGCGTAGCCGTCCAGCCCGGGCCGCCATACTGTTTCGGCCACGTCAGTGCCAGCCAGCCCCGCTCACCGAGCAAACGCTCCCACTTTTGCTGCAGTTCCTTGCCGGTCATCTCACCAACCGCCGAGCAGCGCTTGATATCATCCGGCACATTCGCCTGCATCCAGTCACGAATGGATTGCTGAAACTCCAGTTCTTCCTGAGTGAACTCCAGATTCACGGCTTATTACCTCTTGCAGGCCATCGGTTGCTGTTTTCAATTGTCATTCAGTTGACTCCCCGGTCTTTGTTTTCCCAATAAGGCTTTCTCAGTTCGTTCTTGAGAATCTTGCCCGCACCACTTACCGGTAGTGGCTCGCTCCGAAACTCGATGCTGCGCGGCAGCTTGTACCCGGCAATCAGTGCGCGGCAATGGGCCAAAAGCTCGCCTTCATTGAGGCCATGCCCTTCCTTGAGCACGACAATCGCATGAACCATCTCGCCCCACTCGTCGTGAGGAATCCCCACAACCGCGCATTCCCGCACTGAAGGATGGCTGTAGATGGCACCCTCTACCTCGACCGAGAAAATGTTCTCACCGCCGCTGATAATCATGTCCTTGGCGCGATCAACGATAAAGACAAACCCGTCCTCATCCATATAACCGAGATCACCGGTATGCAGCCAGCCGCTGCGCAACGTCTCGGCAGAGGCCTGCTCCATTCCCCAGTAGCCCAGCATCACGTTCGGGCCTCTGGCGCATATCTCACCGACTTCACCACGCGGTAGCTCGACATCATCCTTGTCCATAATGGCAACCTCAACCCCCAGCGCTGCTCTGCCAGCGCTGCGTAGCTTGGCCCCGCCCACAACATGAAACTCCGGCCCCAGCGCAGTAATAATCGGCGACGCCTCCGTCTGCCCGTACCCCTGGGCAAACAGAGCATCCGGCATTTGCTCCATGGCACTGACCAACACCGCTTCGGGCATTGGCGATGCCCCGTACAGCATTCGCTTGACACTGCTGACATCAAAATCCTTGATCTTGCCGGAAGAGACCAGCAGGTTGATCATGGTTGGCACGAGCAAAGTGTGGGTAATTTTTTCACGCTCCATGAACGACAGCACATCGGCCACATCGAAACGCGGCACAATACCGTGAGAACCACCAGCCAGGGTCACGGCAAAAGTACTCGCCATGTCGGCCAGATGAAACATCGGCGCTGCATGCATATAGATGGAGTCAGTTCCGTAGCCCATTTCCGGAACAACATTCAGGGCATTGAACACAAGATTATCGTGGCTCAGCATCACGCCCTTTGATCGTCCGGTCGTGCCGCCTGTATAGAACAGTCCGGCAAGCTGTGCGCCACCTTCGCTCCTGTCAGCCAGGGGTTTGTGCTGGTCGATCAGTGACTCATAGGCGACACACCCCTCCGGCAACTCACCTTCCCCCATGAACACCACATGACTGACGTTATGCAGCAACGGGCGCAGCACCGGGAGCATGGCACTGAATGCGTCATCCACGAACAGCACCGATGACCGGGAGTCATTCAGCGTATAAGCAATCTCCGGAGGTGCCAGCCGGATATTAATGGGATTAAGCGCCATCCCGGCCCACGGGATGGCATAGAAATATTCCAGATAGCGATCGCTATTGAGTGAAAGAATTGCCACACGATCCCCGTCAGCAACCTTCAATGATCGAACGCCGGCAGCCAGACGAGCCACCCGGTGCTCAAATTCACGCCAGCTTTGTTTCCTGTTCGCGTAGATTGTGGCCACACCGTTCGGGTTCAACTGGACCGCCCGACGCAGTGTCTGGGAAATAAACATATCAACCTCCTTGGTAACCTGAAGATGTCAATACATCAAACGTCCTCAGCGTGCGTAGATAAAACGCCCCGTCGAGACATGGCTCTTGTCCAGAAAGATATC
>JBMOPR010000418.1:0-3369 GCA_049323075.1 Pseudomonadota bacterium | reverse complement strand
AAAGCGCCGGCCTGCACGCACGATCCGCGGCACAGCACGAATTGTTCCGGCAAAGGCCGGCCGCAGGTAATCAAACGTCAAGCTGGTACACAATGGCTGCTGCTGCATCCCGGGATCTTCCACCACATGCAAGGCGGCGACAATTTCACCAAAACTGGCAAGAATGCCGCCATGAAAAGTACGCAAAAGCGGATTGCCGATATGCTCTTCGCGGAAACACAACTGATAGCAGGTCGTGCCGTCATCTTCGCGACTGACTTTCAGACCAAGGAAATGCACATAGGGCGTGTCATCAAGAACTTGTTTCTGCAGTTCACTCAACCCGGCACAGCAGATTCCCAGTGGCTCGGTTCCGGATGCGCTCACTTATTCAGCTCCTTTCGTCACAGTCGCATCAAACGCCGGACCGAGTGTCCCGACAGCGAAAGATCCCGATACGGAAGCCAACAGCGAATCATCTGAACAAGCAACCGCCTTTCCCTTTACATAGGCGATATCACCCTGTACCGCGTAACATTCCACTTCGGCGCGTACAGCCTCACCTGGCGGGGCTTCCCTGATAAAATCCACACGCAGGTCAATCGTCGCAATCGGTCGCATATCTCCAAGGCGAGAAAATATGGCGAGACCACAATTGGTATCGAGCAAGGTCACCACAACACCACGATGCAGCCCGCCGTTACGATCAGATAGCGCCACGTTAGATGGCATCCTCATAACGGCGCGACCCTTGCCAATCTCGTCAATTTCAATTCCGAACGCGTTGAATAACGGATGAGCGGTACCGAAGAACGTTTTTGCCATGGTCAAGTAGCGGTTTGCGGCCTCAGACTGGGCTGTCATCTCCCCCCCTCATTAATACATAAACCAATAGCCCGAACCACCAATCTGGCGGCCAACTGAAGCATGCACGCTAAACTTTACTTGTTACCTGATGAACATACTGCGACTCCAGCGTCCTGACATGACGAATAGCCCCCTCAATTTCACGAACCGGGAACACATCCGACTCCGACGCCATCTTGAGTAACGCTGCCAGGCCGGTCCAGGCCACCGCTGAACGCTGCATCATCTCTACCAGTTTCGCTGCCCGCACGGCGGGCAGCATCTCTCCGGCTTCACGAAGGAACTCGGCATACATTGTCCTGAAGCCACCACCGCCAGTACCACGTTTTTCGATCACCTGATAAGCAAAGCGCAACAACCAGCGCCAGTTGTCGTGCGCCTGCCACTCGGGCAACGCCGCGATCCAGGTATCCAGCGCGGCCAGGCCGCTATTCAGCCCGCCGTTTGCCAATGCCTTCGCATTATCCACAATGGCATCTCTCACACGGTCCGCACTGATTGCCAATGTCAACGATCGCGGGGCAAACATATTGCCGTAATGAATAAAGGGAGGGGAGGTTGAAAACCGTGCATCAGCAAGATTGGTTGCCGGCACGGGGATCAACCCGGGACGCTCGGTATCACTTACCAACACCTCGTCACGCGCTTCATCCCGCTGCCACGCAACAATCGCATGACCCGGAAAATGAGTGCTACTACCGAAATAAGGCAAGTGGTAAATGTCAGTGAGCAGCAAGGCGGGCACCCCGTCACCCAATGCCTGATACAGGTCTTTTGTTGCCGCATCCTTGTCCGGATGGCTTGACCACGCAAACGGCACATCCAGAGTGTGAAAGACTTTTTCTTCAAAGCCCATCGAGCGCACGTGAACGATGAAAGGCGTGGCCGAGCCGGGAATCTCCACATAGGTGACACCCAGCCCGGCGCCCAGACCGAAGCAGAATGCCTCGGTCATCCGGAGACCGTGAAACTCGAGAAGATCGCGTATCGCCGAACTACCGCAATGGACGCCTGGTCTGTGGCAGTGCTGGCTGACCGACTTGGCACTGCTGGAATCAGGCTTCGCTGCCTGGGCCTCCTGTATCAAGCCGCTTCCCCCAGACGCTCGGCGCCGTAAACAGCAGCAGAGGCCTGCATTGGGTCTCCGTGACGGCTATATTCGTCAAGCCAGGAAGCCACTTTCTCTGGCATTCCGGTATCCCACGGGTGAAACCCGGGGCGGAACCAGTCAAGAAATTCCGGCATCATGCGGACAAGAATGCCTCGACGACCATACAAACGATTCAAGCCGCGCAGCATCACACCGGGTTGGCGGGTCACACCATCCAGCTTCAACATGTTCCAGAATACTGGCGCCACTACCAGATGAATCATCAAGGTACCGACTATCAGAGCCGATATGCGCGTCACATAACCACCGCCTGCTGCGGTCTGATACAGATCGTAAGCCACCGCCTTGTGTTCCACTTCCTCCACGCCATGCCACAGAAACAAGGCACGCATTACCGGATCTGAATCCCGAAACATATCAGTCTCTTCCTTAAGCATGGCCTCACCCAGAGTCGCGGTGAAATGCTCAAAAGCGGCCGTCATGGCCAGCTGATACTTTTGCGGAAGATATTTCTGCGTGGTACGAATAAAGCGTCGCAGATTGGCCGTGGTCTTATCGACATCAACGCCCTGCCCCGCCATCACCTGATTAAAGCTGTCATGCACTATGCCGTGCTGACCTTCCTGACGGATAAAATGACGAATATCGTCACGCAAACGCTGATCCGTTACCTGATCCTGGAAGTTACGAACCGACTGGATAAAAAATCGCTCACCCTCGGGGAAATGCACCGAGAGCGCGTCAAAAAAGCGGGTAAGAACCGGATCACCACCGTTCCAGTGGCGGGGAACAGACGCAACATCAAAAACAACCTTTCGAGGCTGGATAGGTGTCATATTCATATGATCTCTCCATGGAAGGATTCAGGTGCGGAAAGAGGCTCTTGCGGATGTCAGTCCCACACTATAATTGGCCAACCAACCAAATGTCAATCCCGCCAAATAAGTATCTGACCTTACGGCACCTGAGCAGGCTGTCGCGCCGTTGATAGAGCCTGCAGAGTGTTGCGCTGCGGCATCAATGCGCACCTGCAGAATACTATCAGTGGATCATATAGTACACGTGCTGTTGTTCGAAGGCGTTCCCTGCGCGGGGCACCCAATTGAAAGGCGATCTGGTTCAAAGTTGCCGTTTTGCAACAGATCCGGTGGCAGAATGGGTAACATCCGGCAATTCAACGGTTTAGATAAATCAGCCACGGGGGAGCGCTGTTCTCAGATGTATTTTTTAACACTGTTTGAAAACATGGTCTAAAACTTAAAGGGATTTGTTCGTATCGTGTATATATTTTAAGGAGCAATGGGATGAAAACAAAAGCAATCAAGGCAGGATTTGCCGTTTCTGCACTGGCACTGGCGGTGTCGCCGACGATGGCCACCGACCTTCGTATTGATGGTTTTGCGTCGTTTGTC
>JBMOPR010000417.1:0-2029 GCA_049323075.1 Pseudomonadota bacterium | reverse complement strand
CAGTACGGTGGTGATGCTGTTCTGCTCCACAATGGGGACCAGGGAGTCGCGGGTGATCCTGCTGCCGTCGGCAATCCAGGTCGACGACGCGATGGCGGTGATGCCTTTGGCTTCCAGCGCTTTGACGAAGGAATTTTCCACCAGCTTGCGGGTAGTCTCGGTGGCGGTCAGTGCCACGACCAGCATTTTTTGCGGCCGGGGCGGGTGATAACCCGGCAGGCGCCAGGATTCCTGCACCTGGGTGGTGGCGCAAGCCTGCAGCAGGGACAATAACAGCAGAAAAATCAGACGGCTGGTGCAACGTTTCATGGCAGGCGAATCCTGGGTTGGGGCGAAAAGGCGCATGGTAGGGCCTGGCGCGGTTGTTGTCGAGGCGAGACCTGTCCCTGCCTGTCACGGTTTCTTCACGAGACTGTAAAGGTTTTTACGCACGGCGGGACTAGTCTGGCGGCAACCGGGAGGCCCGCCATGAGTACAAGAAACGTTCGTGCTGTCTTCATTTCCGACGTTCACCTGGGAACATCCGACTGTCAGGCACAGTATTTGCTGGACTTCCTGCGTAGTCATCGCATGGACTTCCTGTACCTGGTGGGGGATATCGTGGATCTGCTATCGATGCGCAAGCGCGTGCATTTCACCGCCCTGCATGAAGAGGTGGTGGGCCTGGTGTTGCAACTGGCGCGGCAGGGCACGCGGGTCATTTATATCCCGGGTAATCACGACGCACGGCTGCGGCGGTTTTGCGGGCAGAAATTCTGGGGTATCGAAGTGCATCGCCATTACGTCCATGCTTGCGCCGATGGCAGGCGGTTTTTCGTCAGTCATGGCGATGAATTCGACAGCGCACTGCACGCTGGTGTTTTTTGGCACGTGGTGGGGGATTTTTCCCATACATTGTTGCTGCGATTGAATACACTGCTCAATGGCGCGCGCCGGTTGCTGAAACTGCCCTACTGGTCGCTGGCTGGCTATTTGAAGACCCGCATTGGCAAGGCAGCGGAATTTATCCGCAGGTTCGAATGGATTGCGGCCCGCAAGGCGCGGGAACTGAACTATGACGGCTATGTCTGTGGCCATATCCATCACAGCGGTATGCGACGTATTGATGGTGTGCTTTACTGCAACGACGGCGACTGGGTGGAGCACTGCACTGCGCTGGTAGAAGAAAGAAATGGGCAGTTTGCCCTGGTGCACTGGGCTGATCGCAAGGAAGTGTTGTTGCGGGAGCATGAATTGAAGGAACACTGGAACCCGCTGCCGGTTCCGGTGACAGACGGAGGAAGGATCGTATGATGAATCCCGTTTTTATCGCCAAACGCCGTGCCGTGCGCTGGGATTACGCACTGTGCCTGACGCTCAACCGCTGGCTGGAGCAGGGGCCGCTGCACCTGTTTTTCCGGATCGTCAGCCGTCTGGGCGATGGTTTGCTCTGGTACGGTTTCATGTTGTTTCTGCCGGTGTTTCTCGGTGGGCATGGTTTCCTGATCAGCCTGCTGATGCTCGCCATGGCCAGCCTCGGGCTGTATGAATACCGCATTATCAAGAAGCGTTCGATGCGGCCGCGTCCGTTCGTGACCCACCGCAAGATCCGGCAGGGCGCGCGCACGCTGGACGAATTCAGTTTTCCATCCGGACATACCATGCATGCGGTAGCGTTTGCCGCGCTGTTGACGCAGGCCTTCCCCTGGCTGGGTTTCCTGCTGATTCCGTTTGCGCTGGTGACGGGCCTGAGCCGGGTGGTGCTGGGGCTGCATTATCCCAGTGACGTATTCATGGGTGCGGTGCTGGGCCTGTTCAACGCGACGCTGTTCCTGGCGCTGTTCGGGTCCTGGCTGTAGTCGTTGTTTGAGAACGTTGCTCCAGGTCAATGCCGTGGGCAGGTAACGCCGGGGTGCAGGGGCGGAACCTTGATGTGAGGCAATGAATGCGGGCGAAGAGACAAATAAGCTGGGACCATGTAGATCAAGCACAACGGCCATGTACCGAGTGTCCCAAACGAATCTACATATCCCGGTGATGGGGGAGATCT
>JBMOPR010000416.1:0-2034 GCA_049323075.1 Pseudomonadota bacterium | reverse complement strand
GTGGGCAATTGCAGATGTTCCGGTGCAATCACATCGTCATCGCACAGGGTGACGGCGCGCTCCAGAATGTTTTCCAGTTCGCGCACGTTGCCGGGGAACTGGTAGTTTTCCAGCGCCTTCAACGCGTTCGGGCTCAGACGCGGCAGATCCATTTGCCAGTCGTTTGCGAGCACCTGTAAAAAGTGCTGGGCCAGAAACGCAATGTCTTCCTTGCGCTCCCGCAGTGGTGGCACGCTCACCTGGATCACGTTGATGCGATAAAACAGATCCTGGCGAAAATCCCCTTGCTCCACCAGCTTGGCCAGATCCTTGTGGGTGGCGGACAGGATGCGCACGTCGGTGGTGATTTCGCGCTGGGAACCTACCGGGCGCACCGCTTTTTCCTGGATCGCGCGCAACAGTTTCACCTGCATCTGCATGGGCAGATCAGCCACTTCGTCGAGAAACAGCGTGCCGCCCTGGGCGGCCTGGAACAGACCGGTCTTGTCTTCATAAGCGCCGGTGAAACTGCCTTTCTTGTGGCCGAAGAATTCGCTTTCCATCAGTTCACTGGGAATGGCGCCGCAGTTCACCGGCACAAAGGGGCCATCGGCGCGGGGGCCGAGACGGTGGATTTCCCGTGCCACCAGCTCCTTGCCGCTGCCGGATTCGCCGCTGATGTAGACCGGCGCCTGGCTGCGGGCCAGCTTGGCGATTTGCGCGTGCAGTTTTTTCACGCAGGGCGAGAGGCCCAGAATTGGGGTCTCCGGCGTTTCCGCAATGGTTTCCTTTTTCTGCGCTTTCAGTTTCAGCGCGGTGTTCACCAGATCCCGCAGTCGCTGCAGTTCCACCGGCTTGGACACGAAATCAAAGGCCCCCGCCTTCAGTGCGGTGATCGCCGTCTCCATGCTGCCGTAGGCGGTCAGTACGGCCACCGGTACGTGGGGGTAGTTGGCCTGGATGTATTTCACCAGATCGATGCCGTTGCCGTCCGGCAGATTCATGTCAGTGATGCAGAGGTCGAACTTCTCCTGCTGCAGGCTGACATGGGCGGATTCCACATTGGCGGCGGTGAAGACCTCGACATCCATGCGGGACAGGGTGAGTTCCAGCAATTCGCGAATATCGGGTTCGTCGTCAACGATCAGGGCTTTGTAGGTACTCATGTCAAATGGTCACTATTCTGGCCGGATGGGAAAAGGTGATTCTGAAACAGCTGCCACTGCGGGTGGGAATGTAGTCCAGCCGCGCCTGGTTGGCCTCGCACAGTTCCCGTGCGATATAAAGCCCCAGTCCGGTACCGCTTTTTTCAGAGGTGTAAAAAGGTTCGAAAATCTTGTCGCGCATATCCTCGGAAACGCCGGGGCCGCGGTCGATGATATCCAGTGTAGGCTGTTCCGTCTGAATACTGAAATCGGCGATGACGCGCAGGAAACGCCGTCCGGTATTTTTCTCGCTGTAGCGCAGGCCGTTCTGGAACAGGTTGGTAAGCACCTGGCCGATCTGGGACGGGTCAATGCGGAAGGTGAGGTCCGGTCGGGTGATCTTGAATTCGATATCCACGGCCTCGTTCTGGGTGGACTTGAAGTCGGCGATGAAATTCTCCAGCCAGTCCTTCATGTTGAACAGCTCCGGCTCCACCGGTTTGCGCCGCGACAGCTGCAGCACATTCTCGATCACCTTGTTCATGCGCACACAATGTTGGTGGATGATTTCCGCCAGCCGTGCGTCGCCCTTGTTCAGGCTGGTGGATTCCTGCAGCAGTTGTGCGGCATGACTGATGGCACCCAGCGGGTTCCGTATTTCGTGGGCAATGCTGGCGGTGAGGCCGCCGAGTGACGCCAGTTTCAACTGCTGTGCCTGCTGCGCCATGCGGGTGTTGTCGTCGATGAAGATCAGCGCGGTGGGGCTGCCGCCGGTTTCCAGTGACGTGAAATTTGCCTGCACTTCCGGGCCCGACAGTCCGGCGCGAAACGGGCGCGAGCGGGCAAACGGATTCGAGCGCCACTGACCCAGTTGTTGCGCCAGTTCCGGCGAGATGTTTTCCAGATTGTC
>JBMOPR010000415.1:0-2044 GCA_049323075.1 Pseudomonadota bacterium | reverse complement strand
GCGGCCTCGTCGCGTTGCCGGTACAGCTTGGCGCAACCGTCATAAGTGGGTTCGTGAATCCACTGGATCATCACCGGTGCGCCTTTGACGATATATTCGGTGATGTCCTGCTGCACGGTCTCCAGCGTGATCTGCTGCAGCTTGGCCAGCACCAGATCCACCAGCCGCCCCTGATCGAACGGCAACAGCTTGAGTGAGTCGTCCTCCCAAGTATAGCTCGCCAGTATGACACCCTGATCGCCCTGGGCGGTGTTCCAGGCCAGGGCATAGGCGTCCTGGATGTAGGTGTCGGTGACGATCACCTGGGGGATCAGGTTACCGGGTTTGGTCCAGTACTGTTCGGTGAGCGGGAAGAACAGCTTGCAGCTGGAGATGTTGTGCTGGGTATGCTGCGCGGTGATCTTGATTTCGGGCAGTTCCGCCTGGCTGAATCCCAGGAACTGCGTCGACATCTGGGTGGCCCACTGGCCGGACGTGACAAACACGTAATCGAAATTTTCCGCACTGCCGTCGGCCAGCCGCACCTGGATGCGGTCGCCCGGCTGCTTGACGATGCCGGCCACACTGGCACGGGTGAACAGCCGCGCCTGATCGCTTTCGTACAGCGAAAATGGCTGATTCGGCGCCTTACAGTAAAACAGGTATTCCACCAGCGACTGGATGCCCTGATACGTGGGCGGCGTCAGCGGCTGGCCGGCGCTGTCGAAGGTGGGCTGGCGGTAAAACGGCAGCGTGCCCGGATTGCCCAGGCCGGCAATGGTCTGCAACTCGGCGCCACCAAAACCGAACATGGTGCAGCGGATGAACCAGAGCGCGCCGATGCTGTAGAACGCACCCCAGCTGCCGTCGCCGGTGCCGATGGTGTAGAGCAGGCTGGCTTCGTCGGCGGTCATGCCGAAGCCGCCGAAATTGCCGTCGTCCACCGCGTACACATTCATCGCCGGCGCCATCACCAGATCATCGAAGGTCATGCCTTCGTAATGCGCCACGATGTTGTTCCAGAGTTGCGGCCAGCGGTTGCTGTTCTCGACGTAGATATCCTTGATGTTGTTGACGAAGAAGTCGATGAAGCGGCCGGCCTTGTTGGCCAGGTTGCGGATGGTTTCGTTGTCCGGCTGCTGGTTGTAGGCCCAGCGGATCATGTGCGGCACGTCAAATTCGTGATGGGGGCCGAAGCCCTGATTCAGATAAATGCCGGTGCCGCCGGGCGCGGTACCCGGATTGGGAAACTGCGAATAGATGGCCTTGTTCTGCTGTTGCGGTTCCTGCAGCAGGTAGTATTCCAGAATGCAGTTGGCGTCGCCGGGCTTGGCAAAAAACGGCATGCGCATCGCGCCCATTTCCATGCCGGACTGATTTTGACCCAGCGGATTTTCGCGGGTGAACAGGCGGCCGCCGATGCGATCGCTGGCTTCATAGATCGTGACGTTGAAACCGCAGCGCAACAGTTCCCGCGCGACGGTCATCCCCGCAGCGCCGGCGCCGACAATCGCCACATTGCGCTGCTGCGTGCCCAGTGGCAAAAATCCCAGCCCATTCGGCGCGTTCAGCAACAGCTTGTAATAATCAAACCGGAAATCCGCGGGATTGGGATACTGCGGCAGCCAGTTGCCGGCGTCGCTGAGTGTACGGGGCAGAGAAAAGTTCAGGTTGAATTGCATCGGGTGTGCCTTCCTTATGCAGCATGTGGTATTGGACAGGACGCGGAAAATCCGGCCTGGAAGAAAAATACCGGGCTCTGTGCCCGCGTCATTCGGGACGGCGACAGGATTCCGTTCCCGAAAAACATGACGATCTGCAAAAACGATAGACCAGGGTAGCGCCCTCTGCCACGGAGGTGCGGGGAAATGTGGCGCGGCAGGCGCGCTGGTCAGGACACGCCTGATATCCGGGGAACATCACCCGGTTGCAGCAGGAACAAGCAGCTCAGTCCACCCGCTCGTAGCCAGCGCTTGCGGGTGCCACCACTGAAATGAAAATCAGCGGTTCGTGACCGGAATTGAACACACCATGCACATCATTAGTGCGGGCGATGACGATATCG
>JBMOPR010000414.1:0-2045 GCA_049323075.1 Pseudomonadota bacterium | reverse complement strand
CACCTGCCAGGCCTGCTCGCGCCCGCCCTTCACCAGGAACGACAACACGCCACCAAACGCATCCTGTTGCTTCCGCGCCAGCAGATGCTGCGGATGGGTCGGCAGGCCGCAGTAATACACCTTCTCCACCGCCGGATGCTGTTCCAGCCAGTCTGCCAGCCGTAGCGCGTTGGCGCTGTGGGCCTGCATGCGCAGGCTCAGGGTTTCCAGTCCTTTCAGAAATACCCAGGCATTGAACGGGCTCAGGGTTGGGCCGGCGGAGCGCAGGAAGCCGTACACTTCGTCCATCAACACCTTGCTGCCGCACACAGCACCGCCGATGCAGCGCCCCTGTCCGTCCAGAAATTTGGTGGCCGAGTGCAGCACGATGTCCGCACCCATTTCCAGCGGACGCTGCAGCGCCGGCGTGCAGAAGCAGTTGTCCACCACCAGCAGAGCATTGTTCGCGTGCGCCAGTTGGGCCAGCTGTGGAATGTCAGCCACTTCGCACAATGGATTCGACGGCGTTTCCAGGAACAGCAGTCTGGTTTTTGGCGTGATCGCCGCCTGCCACTGGGCGAAATCCGTCAGCGCCACAAAGCGTGTCACCACACCGAATTTCTTCAGGTATTTTTCCAGCAGCACGTTGGTGGTGCCGAACACACTGCGGGAGCAGATGATCTCGTCGCCACTCTGCAGCAACGCCATGATGGTGCTGAGAATCGCCGCCATGCCGGACGCGGTGGCCACGCAACGCTCGGCGCCTTCCAGCGCCGCCAGCCGCTCTTCAAACGCGTTGACAGTGGGATTGGAAAAGCGGGAATAGATGAAACCCGGCTCGCTGCCGCCGAACCGCGCCGCCGCCTGGGCCGCGTTTTCAAACACGAAGCTCGACGTGGTGAAAATGGGTTCGCCGTGGGAACCCTCGCTGGTGCGCAGCTGGCCGGTGCGGATGGCCAGGGTTTCAATGTGGAGCGGGTCGCTATCGGAAAAACCGGAAAAATCCTGTGTCATGTTCTCATCACTTCGTCGGTCGACACCCCAGCAGCCTGCTCGCGCGGGATCAGCTGGCGTTGTGCAAATCGATACTCTCGTCGTTCAGCAACTGCAACGAGCCCTTTTTCTTTTTGGAATCCTCGCCGCGCATTCGCTGCAGGCGGTCCAGATAGGGCGCGTCGATATCGCCGGTGACGTATTCGCCATTGAAAACCGAACAATCGAAGCCGTCGATTTTCGGATTGCCTTCCCGCGCTGCGGCGATCAGGTCCGGCAGGTCCTGGTACACCAGCCAGTCGGCGCCGATCAGCTTGCGGATTTCATCCACTGTGCGCCCATGGGCAATCAGTTCCGACGCCGCCGGCATGTCAATACCGTACACGTTGGGGTAACAGACTTCCGGCGCTGCCGAAGCGAAATACACTTTTTTCGCACCCGCTTCCCGCGCCATCTCGATGATCTGGTTGCAGGTGGTACCACGCACGATGGAGTCATCCACCAGCAGCACATTCTTGCCCTGGAATTCCAGTTCAATCGCATTCAGCTTCTGGCGCACGGATTTCTTGCGCTCGCTCTGGCCGGGCATGATAAAGGTGCGGCCGATGTAGCGGTTCTTGATGAAACCTTCGCGGTATTTCACACCCAGGTTGTTGGCCAGCTGCAGCGCGGACGTCCGGCTGGTATCCGGAATCGGAATCACCACGTCAATGTCATGATCCGGCCACACGCGACGGATTTTTTCCGCCAGCCGCTCGCCCATGCGCAGGCGGGCCTTGTACACGGAAATGCCATCCATGATGGAATCCGGCCGCGCCAGGTACACATGCTCGAAAATGCAGGGACGGTACACCGGATTGGACGCGCACTGGCGGGTGAACAGCTGCCCTTCCATGTTGATGTACACCGCCTCGCCCGGCGCGATGTCGCGGATCAGCTGGAAGCCCATGGCCTGCAGCGCCACACTTTCCGACGCAATCATGTATTCGATACCGCTTTCGGTCTCACGCTCGCCGAAGCAGGCGGGGCGGATGCCGTAGGGATCGCGAAAACCGACAATGCCGTAGCCGGTG
>JBMOPR010000413.1:0-2047 GCA_049323075.1 Pseudomonadota bacterium | reverse complement strand
CTATCGCGACAGCAACGCCAACCTGGCAGTGGAAAAATTCATGAAGCGCTATTACCGGGTGGCGCTGTCGGTGTCGCAGCTGAACGACATGCTGCTGCAGCACTTCGACGAAGCGATCCTGCGGGCTGGCCAGCCGGACACGATCACCCCGATCAACAAGCGCTTCCAGATCCGTAACGGCTTCATCGAAACCACGCATGAGAAGGTGTTCGAGTACACGCCATCGGCGTTGCTGGAGATTTTTCTGATCCTGGCGCAGAACGAGCAGATTGAAGGCATCCGCGCCGCCACCATCCGCCAGATCCGCGATCACCGCCATCTGGTGGATGACAAGTTCCGCAACGACATCCGCAATATTTCCTTCTTCATGGAACTGCTGCGCTCGCCCAACAAGATTTACACCCAGCTGTACCGCATGAAGCGCTACGGCATTCTGGGCAACTATATTCCGTCGTTTGGCCAGGTCATCGGCCAGATGCAGTACGACCTGTTCCACATCTACACGGTGGACGCGCACTCGCTGCATGTACTGCGCAACATGCGTATGTTCCGTCATTCGGAAGTGAAGAAAGATTTTCCGATCGTCAACATGATTTTCCACCGCCTGCCGAAGATTGAACTGCTGTACATCGCCGGCCTGTTTCACGATCTGGCCAAGGGACGTGGCGGTGACCATTCCGATCTGGGCTCGGTGGACGCATACAACTTCTGCATTCACCACCGGCTGAGCAAGTGGGATGCCAGCCAGGTGTCGTGGCTGGTGCAGCACCATCTGCTGATGTCACTGACGGCGCAGAAAAAGGATGTGTCCGATCCTGACGTGATTCATGAATTTGCCACCAAGGTAGGCGACCAGGTGCGACTGGACTATCTGTTCGCCCTCACCACCGCCGACATCATGGCCACCAATCCCAATCTGTGGAACGGCTGGCGGGCGTCACTGCTGCGCCAGCTGTACACCGAGACCCGGCGCGCATTGCGGCGCGGCCTGGAAAATCCGCTCAACCGGCAGGACTGGATCGAGGAAACCCGGGAAAAGGCACTGGCATTGCTGCTGAACCGGGGCATTGCGCGGGAAAAAGTGGTGGCGCTGTGGGAGCACCTGGGCGACGATTATTTCCTGCGGGAAACCTTTGCCGATGTGGCGCGGCATACGGAAGCCATTCTGAATCATCCGGAAAACGGCGGTCCGCTGGTGCTGCTGGGCAAGGCCGACGACCGCAATTACCAGGGCGCGGCGGAAGTATTCGTGTACACGCAGGATGCGCCCAACCTGTTTGCGGCAACGGTGGCCGCGCTGAGCCAGCTCAACCTGACCATCGCCGACGCGAAGATCATTACCTCCACCAGCAATTTCAGTCTGGACACCTACATCATCATGGAGGAAAACGGATCGCACATCGGCGACGATCCGGCCCGCGCGCAACAAATCGTGAAGAAGCTGCAAAAGGCACTGGTCGACCCGAAAAAATACCCCGAGATCGTGCACAAGCGCATGCCGCGCGCGCTCAAGCATTTCCGCATTCCCACCGAGGTGGTGATCAGCAACGACATCGCCCACAAGCGCACGGTGCTGGAACTGGTGGCGCTGGACCGGCCCGGTCTGCTGGCGGAAATCGGCCGCATCTTCCTGGACAATCAGGTGCTGCTGCAAAACGCCCGCATCGCCACGCTCGGCGAACGCGTAGAGGACGTTTTCTACATCACCGACATGACCGGCGACATGATCAAAGACCCGGCGCTGTGCGCGCGCCTGGAGAATTCCATCAAAGAGAAACTGGACAAACCGGCTGACTGAACACGATGAACCAGGAACTGGAACTGCTGCATCCCTACCCGTTTGAAAAACTTGCCGCGCTGTTCAAGGGCACGGAGCACCGCGGCGGCCTGCCGCACATCGCGCTGTCGATCGGCGAACCCAAACATGCCAGTCCGGCGTTTGTGAAACAGGCGCTGGTGGACAATCTGGATAAAATGTCGGTGTACCCTGCCACCAAAGGCGTGCCGGAATTGCGTCACGCCATCAGCCGCTGGGCCTGCAACCGGT
>JBMOPR010000412.1:1099-2049 GCA_049323075.1 Pseudomonadota bacterium | reverse complement strand
ACAGGCCCTTGTCCTGCCACAACGGCAGGCTGTCCGCCGGGTAATGCTGGAAGCCGGGTTCGATTTCCTCGGCTTCCGCCGGCAGTGCCAGCCAGGTCTGAATCCCTTCCACCTTCACCTGCCCTTTGCGGATATCCAGCGGAATCCGTTCCGAATGCACCACGCCCCGGCCCGCGGTCATCAGGTTGATGGCGCCGGGTTCGATGCGCTGCTCCACCCCGGTGCTGTCCTTGTGCTGCATGGCGCCAGTGAACAGGTAGGTCACGGTGGCCAGTCCGATGTGGGGATGGGGCCGCACATCGTTGGCGGTGGAATCCGGCGCGAAGGTGGCAGGTCCCATATGGTCCAGAAAGATGAAGGGGCCTACTCGCTGGCGTTCGGCGGACGGCAGCAGGCGCTTGACGCTGAAACCGATGTCTTTTTCGTGGGGGCGGATCAGGCTGGTCATGGTGTGGCTCCGGAAGTGGGTTCAGTACAGGGCGCGCAGGGTGTCGTGCAGCCGTGCTGTCATGGCGTTGAGTTTGGCCATCTGGGCGGTGTCAGTGAGCGTGCCGTCCGGGTTGAATGCCTGCTGGGCGCGGCCCACTGCCAACTGGTCCGGCAGCACGGTGACGCCCAGGTTGCCCAGCAACTGGCGGATCAGCTGCAGGCTGCGCAGACCGCCCAGGGCACCGGGCGACGCCGACAGCACCAGCGCCACCTTGTCGCGGTACAGGGTCAGGCCATCCTCGGCGCCATCGGGGCGGGAAATCCAGTCCAGCGTGTTCTTCAGCAGCGGTGTGATGAAGCCGTTGTACTCCGGCGACACCACAATCAGACCATGGTGTGTGGCCATCAGCCGGCGCAGGGCGCGGGCGTTTTCCGGCACACCGCTTTCAGCTTCCAGATCGCCGTCGTACAGGGGAATCGGGTAATCACGCAGATCCAGCAGGGTTACCTCGGCACCGGTG
>JBMOPR010000412.1:0-1089 GCA_049323075.1 Pseudomonadota bacterium | reverse complement strand
ACTGTCGGCGGCGGCGCGGGCCAGCTTCTTGTTGAGGGATTCGCGGCGGGCGCTGCCGGCAAAAACCAGTATGGCGGGGGTGGTGGTCACGGTGTCATCTCCCTGGTTGGTCCCTGGCGTGTTAGAGTTGCACTTGTACGTCCTGTATAACCAATTTTTCCCACGCTGACATCAGAACAATAACAACGACGCCCCGATCATGCATTACGACGCCCAGATTCAAATGATTGTCAGCACGCTCAAGCTGGCCCAAACCCTCGCAGTGGACCCTGAAACCGGCAAGTCCGGCATGGCCTGGAACGCCAAGCTGGAAGGCGGCTGCAAATCCTCGCACCTGGCGGAGAAGCAGGCCGTCGTGCAGATTCGCGAAGCCAACCGGCTGGCGGGCCCCCACATCGGCCAGGTGCGCCAGCGCGATGGCACCCTGCAAATCACCGTGGTGGCACCGCGCGACTACTTCACCGGTCTGATCGCGCTGTTTCCCCATTGCATTCCGGAGCAGGGCGGCTACCTGTCGTTCAACTTCCTGCTCGGCAGCGAAGTGGAAATGAGCCAGCAGGGTCCGGTGATGAAGGTGCTGTCGGTGGAATACAAAATGGTGAAGGAACTCTCCAGCAATCCCGATCTGATCAGCAGGAACTGAAATCACTCCATGTCCCGTTACCGCCCGCCGTCGAGACCGTCCGCCCCTTATATCACGCCGGAAGGTCGCGACCGCCTGATGGCCGAACTGCGCGACAAAAGTGAAAAGCTGCGGCCCGAGGTGGTGAAAGCCCTGAGCGCCGCCGCTGCCGAAGGTGACCGTTCCGAAAATGCCGAAATCAGACTAGAACCCCAATGGGCATACTAAAAGCAAATAAATTCTTTAAATACAATGCCATATAAATAGTATGAATACTATGTTCTATACTATTTTAGGATTCTTGCAGTTGAACATAATGAATAATTTAAATTGGTTAACATTTCATTCATGAGCACACCACTAATAACTGAAGAAGGCATGGCTAAGCTCAAATCTGAGTTGGATCATCTTTGGCGCATTGAGCGGCCCGAGGTAACCAAAAAAGTGACATGGGCAGCCAGCCTTGG
>JBMOPR010000411.1:0-2050 GCA_049323075.1 Pseudomonadota bacterium | reverse complement strand
CGTTGATCAGGTCGCGGTCGTAAGTCTGCAGGCTGGTGAGGCTGCTGTTGAAACGCAGCAGCACGATGGCCACCACCCGCTGCTGCTGGTGTACCGGATACAAGGTCCAGTCGGAGGCACCCAGGGTATCGGTCAGGCGGCCCGACGTGGCACCCTGTTTTTTGCTCCATTCGATGGCGGCGGCGTCGACGTGATTGAACGGAGTAGACGGTTCCGGCACGCAGCGGTTGTCCTGGTCGGTCATCACCGCCACGCATTCGGCCTGCAGTGCGGCGCCCAGTTCGCCGGTGACGGCTTGCCACAGGGCCCTGTCGTCGCCTGCCACTGCCAGTTTCTGCGCCAGGGCACGCAGTGCTTCCGAGTAGCGGTTGGTTTCCTTCAGCAGCAAAAACTGGCGCCGGATACGCGAGGCCGCCGGGCCGCAGATCAGCGCGATCACCAGCAGAAAAATCAGGGTGGAGATATCGTCCTGCTTGTGGACGGAAAAAGTGAAACGCGGTTCGGTGAGAAAAAAATTGAAACTGAGAAATGACAGCACAGCGGTGCTCAAGGCTGGTTGCGCACCGAAGCGCAGGCCCACTGCGACAACGCCGAGTACGTAAATCAGCACGAGATTGCCGCTGTTGAGCCAGGTGTGCAGCCCGACGGTGAGGAGCGATGCCACACTAACTGCTGCCAACCCCCACAGGTGCCCGTGCAGGGCACCCTGTGACGTCCATTCGGTCTGCTCGTCGGCGCGGATTGCAGGGGTTCCGCCCGGTTTGGCATACACGGTGACTTCCAGCGGCAGATCGCAGCCGATCAGTTTCTGGTACAGCCGCTGGCGCCAGGGCAGCAGCGTGCGCCGGGTGCCGGCCCCCAGCAATACCTGATTGATGCGCTGTTCGCGGATAAAGGGCAGGACGGTGTGGAAGGTGGTGAGGCCGCGCAGGGTTTCGGTGGCAGCGCCCAGATCCCGCGCCAGTGCCATGGCCGCCTGCACCTGGGCCAGTTGCGGCTGCGAGGGTGCCTGGCCGGTGTCCACCCACACCACCATCCAGGGGATCTGGCGTTTGTCGGCGATCTGGCGGCCCACCCGGATCAGGTACTGGTGATCGCTGTGGTGGGAAATCAGCACCAGCAGTTTTTCCTGGATGCGGTAATCGGCGGGGCGGGCCTGGGCGTGCAGTTCGGTCTGCAGCTGCGAGTCCACCCGCTCCATCACTTCCCGCATGGCCACTTCCCGTAATGCGGTGAGATTGGTGCGGGAAAAGAAACTGTCCAGCGCGGA
Source organism: Pseudomonadota bacterium (assembly GCA_049323075.1). Classification (GTDB taxonomy): domain Bacteria; phylum Pseudomonadota; class Gammaproteobacteria; order Pseudomonadales; family Ketobacteraceae; genus Ch67. The sequence continues at coordinate 780 of JBMOPR010000411.1, read as the reverse complement.
GCGCGCGTATTCCGGTAGATAGACCTTGCCCTGACGCAGGCGCTCGATCAGGTTGTCCGGCGGCAGATCGACGAAGACGATTTCGTGGGCGCGGTCGATGAACTGGTCGGGTACTGTTTCGCGCACGCGCACGCCGGTGATCTGCAGTACCAGATCGTTGAGGCTGGCCAGGTGCTGGATGTTGAGTGTGGTGTAGACATCGATGTCGGCGGCCAGCAGTTCCTCGATGTCCTGGTAGCGGCGCTTGTGGCGGCAGCCGGGCACGTTGGTGTGGGCCAGTTCGTCCACCAGGATCAGCTTGGGCTTGCGTTGCAGCGCCGCATCGAGATCGAATTCCGTCAGGCCGTGGCCGCCGTAATCCAGGTTGCGGCGCGGCAGCAGTTCCAGTCCGCTTAGCAGGGCTTCGGTGTCTTTTCTGCCGTGGGTTTCCACCAAGCCGGCCACCACGTCCACACCCTGCTGCAACTGCTCGCGGGCGGCATTGAGCATGGCGTAGGTCTTGCCCACGCCGGGTGCGGCGCCCAGGAAAATTTTCAGCTGGCCGCCCTGGCGCTTCTGCAGGTTCTGCAGCAGGGCTTCGGCCTGCCGGGTGCGGGGATCAGTCATCGTCTGATTCTTTTGGATGGAATCTGTCATGGGAAGAGCGGGGCTGCGCGGTGGCGGCGTCCAGTGCCAGATTCAACAGTAGCACGTTCACGCGGGGCTGGCCGAACAGGCCCCACTGCGGGCCTTCGGTGTAGCGGTCAATCAGCGCGCTGACTTTGTCGATGTCCCACTGGC
>JBMOPR010000410.1:0-2055 GCA_049323075.1 Pseudomonadota bacterium | reverse complement strand
TACCCTGCCGTCCACGCTGGCGGTACCGACCAACGGTGGAACCCGCACCCTGGCCATTCGCGGCTACTTTCATACCAACACGGCAGTGTCGGTGCGCCTGGACGACGTCCCCATGAACAAGCTGAATCCGGGCAACAGCCTGGAGGATCTGGACGGGTACGATCTGGACACGCTGCAGACCGTGGAACTGATTCGCGGTCCGGGTTCGGCCATGCACGGTGCGGACGCGTTTCATGGCGTGCTGTCGCTGCAGACACTGGAACCCGACCGGAATGGTGCCATCCTGCGCACCAGCCTGGGCAGCGAAGAATACGGCGCGGCATCGACCAGTGGCCGCTGGGGTGATGGCCGGCAGCACGTCACCGCCTCGGTTGCCTATCGGGGTATTGGCGATCAGGATCTGGCCTATCCCTACACCGATCCCGATACCGGGCAGCAGGAAGAGGGCACCCGCAGCAACAGCCTTGAAAATACCAATCTGCTGCTCAAATACAGCGTCCAGCCCACGGCCGCGACCCGGCTGTATGCCAATACGTATCTGTTCAACCTGGATGCGGATGAACTGCCGGCACTGGGTCGCGCCATTGCCAATCAGAGTTTTCTGAAGGACCTGGATCACACCCAGATGAACAGCGAAACCCGGCTGTTGAAGCTGGGTATGGAGCATCAGATCAGTGGCAGCAATCTGCTGTCCGTATCCGGCTTCGGCTGGCAGAACAGCAGCCAGTTCTATGGCGATTTCCGTACTACGCCGATTCAGATTATCAATGATGAACAGCGGGACGAATCCCGCTACGGCGTGCAAATCCTGGATCGTTACCGCTTCAGTGACAGTGCCCATCTTGCGCTGGGATTTGAATACAACGAATCGACGATGGAGAAGCACATCACCACGCAGATTGACGCCAGTGGTGTGATGCGCCAGGACAACTTCCGCAACCCCGACACTGGTTACAAGCGCCGGCTCGACAGTCTGATTATTGACGGGCGTGCGCCTCTGCCATGGGACTCATTGGAAGTGGTGTACGGTGGCCGTCTCGATGACTACAGCGATTTTGATCAGCAATTCAGTCCCCGCCTGGGCCTTTTGCACACTACTCATGATCAGGCGGTACTGAAAATCCTGTATGGTCACGCCTACCGTGCACCCAACCTGTCCGAGATGTTTGGCAGCGAGCAATTGCAACCCAACTTTGATCTGGAAGCGGAAGAGATGGACAGTCTGGAGCTGGTTTACCAGAAACAGACCCGGCACTGGTTCTCAACACTCACTCTGTTCCGGAACTGGTGGAGTGAAGCGATTCGCGGTGCTCAAGTGGAAGAGCCGATGGAGGGTTTTCTGTATCAGTTCCGCAACACGGGGCGTAACGAGGCCCAGGGTGTGGAAGCTGAAACCCAGGCCCGCTGGGAGCAGGCACGCCTGAGCCTGGCGGCATCCTATGTGCGCAGCGAAAACGTCGACAGCGGTGAAGTGTTTTCCGCGTTTCCGGAATGGATGCTGGATGTGGGATGGGGGTATCGCTTCAGCGCGCAGTGGGATGTCTATATCAACAACCGTCTGCTGCTGCGCGACGCGGCGTCTGCCCCTGTCATTCCGGGAGATCCCATCGAACCGGCCGACGACTATTTCCGTACGGATCTCGAAGTGGCCTGGTCACCCACGGACGCGTTGATCACCCGCGCTGCGGTGCGCAACCTGTTTGACCGCACCAATTACCTGCCATCCTTCCTCTATCATGAATCCGGCATCCCGGATAACGGCATTGGCCTGACGCTGGCGCTGGAACTGCAGCTCTGACAGCCATTCCTTGACTCTGCGCGGAACCAATCCCGCCCTGTCTGTACTAAACTGATCAGATTGAAATGGACAAGGGCCGAGGGGAAAAGAAATGGTCAATCTGTCGCTGGGTGAAGACTACACCCTGCTGATCGAGCGTCTGACTTCGCTGGTGCAGGAGCGGTTTGAGCGCACCCACTCGGATCAGACCCCGGGCGTAGTCGAATTCTGCCGCTACTACTATGCGGCCGCACCGTTCCATGAACTGCAACGCAAGC
>JBMOPR010000409.1:0-2061 GCA_049323075.1 Pseudomonadota bacterium | reverse complement strand
CCATCAGCGGCTGGGCCAACTGGAGCATCGGTCTGGACATGACCGAGCAGCTGGCCGCCCAACGCCAGCTGGAACATCTGGCCACCCACGACGAACTCACCGGGCTGGCCAACCGTGCATTGCTGCACGACCGTCTGCATCATGCCCTGGCCGCCAGCCAGCGCAACAACATCACCGGCGCGCTGCTGATGCTGGATCTGGATCACTACAAGATGGTGAACGACAGCCATGGCCATCCGGTGGGTGATCAATTGTTGCGGGAAGTGGGCAAGCGGCTGGGTGGCTGTCTGAAATCCACCGATACCCTGGCGCGTATCGGCGGCGACGAATTCATGGTGCTGCTGGACCAGATTCACGAACCCGAAGAAGCGGCGATTGTGGCGCAGCGTCTGTTGAGTGCGCTGGACGAGGCGCCGTTCCAACTGTTTGGCAATAACATCCGCACCCGCGCCAGCATTGGCATCACCATTTTTCCTGACGACGACATCCGGCTGGACGAGCTGATGAAGAACGTCGATCTGGCGCTGTACACCGCCAAGCAGAACGGCCGCAATACCTTCCATTTCTATTCGCGCAACCTGCACACGCAATTTCGCTGGCAGCACCAGGTGGCGGAAAAGCTGCGGGACGCCATCAGCAATGACGCCTTGCTGTTGCACTACCAGCCGCAGATTGCATTGCGCGACCATCGCGTGGCGGGTGTGGAGGCGCTGTTGCGCTGGCCGGCTTTCGATAACGGCTCACTGTCGCCGGCGGTCTTCGTGCCGATTGCCGAGAACAATGGCCTGATGCCGGATCTGGGGCGCTGGGTGGTGGAAAACGCGTTCCGGCAGGCAGCCACCTGGCAGGCCCAGCACGGCCCCATGACCACGGCGGTCAATCTGTCGGCGGTGCAGTTGTACCAACCCAATCTGGCGGATTTTCTGCTGCAACTGCTGGAGCGGCTGCAACTGAATGCGGAAAATATCGATCTGGAAATTACCGAATCTGCCGTGATGCGCAATGTGGATGATGCCATCGCCGCCATGAAGCAATTGCGCGACAAGGGCTTTCACATTTCGCTGGATGATTTTGGCACCGGCTATTCGTCGCTGAGTTATCTGAAGCGTTTTCCGGTGTCGCGCATCAAGATCGACCAGTCCTTCGTGCAGGGCATGGACACCAGCGCCGGTGATATCGCCATCGTGCGCAATGTCATCCGCCTGGGCCACGATCTGGGCCTGCTGGTATTGGCGGAAGGGGTGGAAACCCGGCAGCAGTTGCAGCGTCTGGGTGATGAAGGGTGCGATCTGGTGCAGGGATTCTTCTGTTCGAAGCCACTGGCGGCCGGGCCACTGGGTGAATTCTTGCGACAGGGTGGCGGGCTGGTGCATTGAATGGAACGAAAATTCCAGTGCAAGCGCCGGGCAGTGGTCGACCGGATGGCATATCGATCCGGTGGCGATCGTGCAGAACGGCAGCACGCGTACCTATGCCAACGTCGATTCGGCATCCAGCGAAGGTCTGGAGCTGGCAGGGCGCTGGCAGCCGATCGCGGCGCTGCAGTTGCGCGCCACGCTGACACCGGTGGCAGGGGAGGTGCTGGAACTGGATTCCTGCTGGCAGCTGCACGGCAAGCTTCTGTTCGATCTGGGTGACGGCGTGCAGTGGTGGTTGCAGGCAGAAAATCTGCCGGATGAAGAATTCGCCACGCCATCCAAGGGCAATGGCATGGAGGAGGGCGTGCCCAACCGCGGCCGTGAATTCGGAGCAGGGGTATTGTAGTGGCTGCCTGCGGCGGGATTGGCATGAACCAGCCATGACAATCCGCTGGAAAATTCAGCCAGGCTCCATGAAGGTGCGTGCCGGCGCCGGAAGGGCCCATTTCTGGCGCATCCTCACCGCTGCTTCCGCACTTCCTGCCCCTTCACGCCGTGGCACAGAACTTGCGCTGCACTTCAGTCCCGACATTGCACGCGACCGGGCCACTCAAACACGTTAGGCTACAGGTCGCGCTGCTCCTGCTGTGCGAAACCCTGATCACACAAGGTTGCCTATGTCCATCAAAGTTGCCATCCGCCA
>JBMOPR010000408.1:0-18436 GCA_049323075.1 Pseudomonadota bacterium | reverse complement strand
TTCAACACCCCTTCCATTTCTTTCAGTTCCTGTTCCGCCTGCACCCGCTTCTTTCTGCCTTCGTCCGCAATCTGCAGTGACTCTTCGATGGTGGCAATCAGGTGGGCGTTCGCCTGCTTGATCGCTTCCATGTCAAACACGCCGCGTTCGTTCTGTTCGCGCACGGTACGGTTGGCCTGACGCAGGTTCTCGGCATTTTGCGTAAGCAGATCGTTGGTGAGATCGTTCACCGCGCGGATGGTGTTGGCCGCATCCTGCGAGCGTCCAATCGTCAGCGCCTGGGCCAGTTGCGTTTCCCACAGTGGCACTGTGTTCACCAGCGCGGAATTGATGCGGATCACCAGCGCCTTGTCGTTTTCCTGCACCAGCCGGATCGAGGGCAGGGATTGCATCGTCACCTGCCGCGTCAGTTTCAGGTCGTGCACGCGGCGCTCCAGGTCATCGCGCACGGCGCGCAGGTCCCGCAGCTTTTGCGCGGCCAGCAGGCTGTCGTTGCTGCCGGCCGTGGCGTCGCGGGTGAAATTGGGAATGGTTTCCGCGTCGAGCTGATGCAGTTTTTCCTCGCCGGCGCGGATGTAGAACGCCAGCTCGCGATAAAATGCCAGCGTGCGTTCGTACAGTTTGTCGAGACTTTTGATGTCCTTCAGCAGCACGGTTTCGTGCTGCAGCAATTCGTTGGTGATGCGGTCAATCTGGTCGCGCACCTGCTCATAGCGGGCAACAAATTCCGCTGCCGGTTTGGTTTTTCCCAGCAGTTTTTCCCACCAGCTGGGCGGACGATTGGGATCGAGTTCGGTGGTGGAAAAACCGCGCAGCGACGTCACCATTTCCCGCAGCGTGTCGCCGGCCTTGCCCATGTCCTTGTTACGCACACCGCCCAGCATTTCCTGGCTGATGGCCTGCAGGCCCGACTGCGCTGCTGAACCAAAGCGGATGATGGAGTGGGAATCCGCCAGATCCAGTTCCGCCATTTTCGCGGCAACGACGGCGCGGCCTTCGGCAGTCTGCAGTGCATCGGTGTGGTCCCAGTCGCTGACCTGGGCGGACAGGGATTCCAGGGCCTGCGTCAGTTCCTGCGGTGTCGTGCTCATGCTGTTTCCTCAACGTTCCTGTTTGATGCGTTCGCGCAGAACTTCCACTTCCACGTCCAGCTCGGTGCGGTCGTTCAGCAACAGACTTTGCTGCTGGCGGATGAACTGCTGTTCCAGATCCGTCAGCAGCCGTTCGTAGTCGGCGTATTCCTGCAGTCCGGGATTACGCGCCTTGATGTGCGCCAGTTTGACGGTGGCATCGCGGGCACCCTGCAGGTACACCGCCATGAATTTGCGTGAGCGCTGCAGATCGCGCGGATCTTTTTCGATGGCGCGAAAGACGGCGCGGGCTTCCTGCACCAGCCGCATCACATGCTGTTGCAGGCGACGGTCGGGAAAAGTGCTGGCGGCGGCGAGGGTTTCTTCCATCAGCCGTTCGCCCGTTTCCAGCGCCTGCAGCAAACGATTGGCGTCCTGCCGGGAATACCCCTGCAGACCTTTGGATTTCATTGGATCAAGACCAAAGGCAATGCTGTGCAGCAGCGTGGCCACAACGGAATAGACGGCGGCCGTCACCGGTTCATGCAGCAGCGGCAGGAAGCCGAACAGGCTGGTTACCGCCACGGCGGCGCCGGTCAGCAGGGATGCGAACAGTTTGCGAGGAAAGGCCGGCGGTTTGGCCACTTCGCGCGCGTCGTAAGCGTGGTGGGCTTTTTGTCCTTCCAGCAGCAGCCAGGCCGACAGCAGCAACAGAGCCAGGCCGCCGAAGCGTCCGGCCATTTCGATGGCGCTGCCGGTGATGGCGGAATACAGGCCCATGAACATCAGCGGCAGCGGCACCAGGAACATGGAGCGCTCCCACAGCATCAGGCGGGTTTTGACGAAATGCCGCGCCTTGCGGAACAGTTCCTCGGGCGTGGGCTCCGGCCGGGCGTTGCCGGGGCCCGGGTGGCGGGCGTCGCGCACCGGCGGATTCACGCAGCGCCCCCGAACATGACGATCAGCAACAGGATTACCAGCAGGAAAAAAGCCAATCCCCGTATGAATACTCCGGCCATGATTCTGTCCTCGTGGTTGTGCTGGCGTCACCGTGACTGCGAGCCATTATGCCACAGGCGCTGATGGAGTAGGGGTGATCGGTTGGTCACCGGCTGTGCGGCTGGCGACGGGGCAAGGCATTGCCATCGCCAGGTTCGTGGCGCATTCTGCTGCCTGGAATCTGCCATCTCCCGTCCCCCGTTTTTTGGATCGATCTGCTTATCATGATATTCGCAATCCCAGTCACCCTGTCGTCCACCAGGAAAGTCTTCGCCCTGCTGCTGGCCATTCTGCTGCCTTTCCTGCCCGGCACCAGTTTCAGTGCCGATGCCGTCATCAAGTTGAAACGGGACGGGCAGGAATGGCGTTTCAGCGCCGCGCATCTTCTGCAACGGAAAGACGCCACCGAGATCAGTGTGCCGGCCGACGTGGCCTATCGTCGCGACATGCGTTTTCGCGCGCTGCCCCTGCGCACGCTGTTGCAGGAAAATGGATTTGTCGCCCAGGGTACGCTGAATTTTCTGGCGCTGGATGGTTACGCCGCACCCCTCGACGCCGCGCAGGTGCTGAACGAAGCCGGCGCGCAGGCCTGGCTGGCGGTGGAAGATCCTGCCCAACCCTGGCCGGCACTGTCACCGGAGGGCGCCACGGCCGGGCCTTTCTATCTGGTGTGGCAGCAACAGCCGGCCGGTGGCATTCCCCAGGAACACTGGCCCTACCAGATCGCCGTGATCGAGCAGACGCTGGCGCCGGAACAGCGCTACCCCATGATCCTGCCCAGCCTGACGCTGCCCAAACACCATCCGGCCTGGCAGGGTTTTGCGGTGTTCAAGGATAACTGTATTGCGTGCCACAAGATCAATGGCGGCGGTGACGGCGTGCTGGGGCCGGACCTGAATGTACCGCACAATCCCACCGAGTATTTTACGGAAGCCTTTCTGGAAAAACTGATTCGCAATCCGGCCCAGGTGCGCATCTGGCCGGGCGCCAAAATGCCCGGCTTCAATGCCGAAGCGATTTCAGATGAAGAACTGGCAGCGCTGATTGCCTATCTGAAGGCGATGCGCACGCAACACTGACGGGAGGTAAAACGGGAATAGGTGTGATGACGGGCACTGCACCGGTCTGTACCGGTGCAGTGATTTTAGCGGCGGCTGCTCAATGGTGATGCTTGTGTTTTTGCTTGTCGTGGCCATACGCGTTGCCACGGCCGCGCTTGCCTGGACCATCGCGATCATCCCACTCATCCTCGTCGTGATAATGATGGCCATCCCGGCGATAGTCGTCATCATCGCGTGATGAGTAAACCCGGCCGCTTTTTTTGGAGTCCGATTCTTCGGTAACATTGCCGCCGATGACGCCGCCGGCAGCCGCACCAACCGCGCCACCCACGATCTGGCCGGTGGAACCACCCACATGTCCACCCACTGCCACGCCGCTGGCGCCACCGATGGCACCACCGATAGCCGCGCCGGTTTTGGCGGAACCCTTGGCGCTGGCCGCGCCGCCGGCAGCACCACCCACCGCGCCACCGATGATGGCGCCGTTGGTACCGCCCACTTCCTGGCCAATGGCCGCGCCGACACCACCACCAATTGCACTGCCAACGGCGGTGCGGGTGTCGTCACCGGCGAAGGTGGCGCTGGTGCTCATGGCGATCAACAGGGCGGCCGTCAGCCGTGTCAGTGCCGATATATTGAATTTCATAGATGCTCCGGGTGTTACATGAGGTGGGCGGCGTGAGTGCGCCTTTACAGTAAGCATCATTGTTGCAAACACGTTCTGTCCGGGCAAACCGGCTTCAACGGAATATGATGCGCTTCATAAAATACGCATGCCAGATTTGACTAAGCCTGTTTGGCACAGTTTGGAACGGCAGCCGTCCACGCCTGCCATAGGCACTGAAAAAACAAGGCCATGACGAACAGGCCGGCAGTAACAAATATCGCTCGGCTGCGGCATCCTCTGGCGGCCTGTTTACTATAATAAGAATGTTTAGCCCGGACCCGATCACCATGTTGATTCAACCCATTCTGCACCGGCCCGCATTCATGTATCCGTGGGAAAAGCGCACCCTGTTTCTTGGCCGTCTGCCGGAACCGGTGACGGCAGCTTATGGCGCAGCCACCCTGGTGATCAGCCTGGGCAATCCGATTGATTTGAAAGTGGGCGGCAGGATCATTCACAGTGCCAGCTTCCTGGTTCCGGCGGGCGTGCGGGTGTCGATCAACGCCGGTCTGCAACCGGTGGCGATTTTCCACCTGGATGTGCTGGGAGAAGATTTCCAACGGTTTCAGGGTTGCTTCCGGCATCAGAGCCGGGGCATGACGGTGTCCCACGATGTGCGCGACGAAGCCGATTTTCACGCGCTGCTGAACCAGCTGTACCGCCAGCCCGGCGCGTCAGCGGTAACATACAGGCAGCTGGATGGTTTGCTGGATTACAGTTTCAATCGCGCCGGCAACCCCTCCAGGATCGATCCGCTGGTGCAAGAGGCCGTGGACCACATCAAACAGAATTATCAGGACAATATTCCGGTGGAGGAACTGGCACAGCGGGTGAACGTATCGACGCCCACCCTGATCCGGAAATTCAAGCAGCAATCCGGTGTGCCAATCCGGCGCTTCCGCCTGTGGCACCGGATTTACGAATCCATGCTGTTTATCAGTGCGGGCCAGAATCTCACTGATGCCGCGCTGAGCGCTGGCTTTTCCGATTCATCCCACTACACCCACACACTGCAGGCCATGTGGGGCGTCAGCCCCAGCAATCTGTTCGCGCGGGATATTCGCGCCGAGATCGTGCCGCCGCAGGAATAACCGGCATACCGCACAAAGTGCATTCCCTCAATCAGCCGCGTGCCGCTGCAAAAATGCCTTGTAGCAGCGGGCTACCCGTGCCGGCTGTTCCAGCATGGGCGTGTGCCCCACGTTCGGCAGGATAATTTTTTCATTGTTCGGCAAGCCGCGGCTGTACACATTGGCCATGGTGGGGTCCATGATGCCGTCGCGGTCGCCCCACAGCACCAGCGTGGGCTGGCGGATCTGCCCCAGCAACGGGTCCACCTGCTGCGCGGGCGCCAGATAGGTCTGATCAGGATTGGTGATATCGGCGAACAGTTTGCGGGCCTGCTCCATGCGCACCAGCCCGTGGCGGTAATTCACGGCGCGAATGGATGGGGGAATGGTGCGTGGATTCGCTACCGCCATATCCAGCAATTCAGCATATTCCGCCGGGCTGGAATAGAAAAACGGGTTGCGCCGTTGTGCCAGCGCCTTGAAAAACGGACTGAGCACCGGCGATGCCACGCCGCAGGCATTCATCAGACACAGTGTTTTCACTTCGGCAGGATGCGCGTGCGCGTACCAGGCCGCCACCCAGCCGCCCATGGAATTTCCAAGCAGGTGAAAGCGGTCGATGCAGAGAGCGTTCAGCAACTGGTTCAACTGGCGGGCGTAAAACGGAATGTCGTAAGTGAGGGCAGGATCATACCAGGACTGACCGTGGCCACCGAGATCCGGAATGATCACGCGGTAACGGGAAAGATGCAGCGCCATCGCAATCCAGTGGTCCTTGTCGGCGTTGAAGCCGTGCACCAGCACCAGGGTTTCGGTAGCCGCGTTGTTATTGTTGTCGTAGTAGAAAAGCGGGCAGCCGTTGGCAATGTCCTGTTGTTTCAGTTCCAGCCGGGCTACCAGGCGGCCCAGGGTGCGGGTGATCAGGAAAGCGGAATCCTGCCATTTTTGCGACAAAAATGCGGTTCGGCGCAAGAGCGTCGTCATTGTGATTCCATCCGGCAGACAGCATTAATTGAAGGAGGGGATTGAGCGGGATCTTATGGTGCGGCATCTGACCTGTCTTGTATGTATTGATCAGGTTGCGAATGCCGGCGCCATCGCGCTGATGACCCGATCACGTCCACCGCGTTTGGCGGCGTAAAGATTGTCATCGGCTACCCGCAGCGCCAGTTCGCCGTCACCATCGTTACTCTGGGCAATGCCGATGCTCAGCGTAACCTGAAAGGAATGGCTGTTGGCCTGGAACACATGGGCGCGCAATTGCGTGCCGATCTGCTCGGCGACCTGCGTGGCCTGCTGCAAATCCGTTTCCGGCAGCAGGATCGCGAATTCCTCGCCGCCGAAACGGGCTGCCACATCCACCGACGGACGGATGCTGTGCGTCATGATACTGCCCAGGTAGGCCAGCACTTCGTCACCGGCCGGATGGCCCCAACGGTCGTTGACCTGTTTGAAATGATCGATGTCGCACAGCAACAGGCAGAGCGAATGTCCACTGCGCGCGTGGCGGTGACATTCCACCTCGAACTGTTGCATGAACGCGGCCCGGCTGGTCAGTCCTGTCAGAGCATCGGTACGCACCCAATATTCCAGTTGCCGCTTTTCCCGCTCCAGCAGATGAAACAGCAGAAAGAACAGCGCGCTGAGGGGAATCGCGGCGAGATCGTACAGCACCCGCAACCAGACGTCCCACCAGGGCTGTAGCGGCTGGCCAACATAAATGGGATTTTGCAGCAGCGGCGCGTATTCCCACCAATCCAGTGACAAGCCAATTTCATTGCAGCTGATCACACCCAGGCTGGCGATAAATCCAGTTGCCGCTGGTTTCTTGCCGAACAAGGCCCGGCAAACAAACAGGAATCCCAGCCAGAACAAAACCAGCGGACTGTCCTTGTAGCCATAGACCACGCCCAGCAGCGCGGTGGACAGCAGCAGAAGCAGGGTCAACGCACAGGTGAACACGGGATGGCGGTCGGGATCGTGGCGGCGGCGCCAGGTGTGCAGCATCAGCAACGTGAGGATCAACAGCAGAATGGAAAGCAGGATCTGGCCAGTGCGGAGCATGCCGCTGCGATACAACGCATGCCATTCCGCATCGAGCAGGGCCAGCGCCTGCATCAGCCAGAACACCAGCAGCACCGGCAGCGCCAATGTCAGCACGAAAAAGCACTTCGCGTTGTCATGGCGACTGACAAACCAGCCTTCAAGCCAACGTACAAATGCGTTCATTATTGGCTGCCTGCGGGCTGAGGGAGGCGACGATGCGATTGCGTCCTGCCGCCTTGGCCTGATACAGATTCATGTCCACCAGCCGCAGTGCGTCCTCGATGGATTCGCACCGGCATTCCACCACACCCATGCTGACGGTCACGCGGAACCCACATTCCCGCGCCTTGAATTCCTGCTGACTCAAGCAGGACGCAAGACGCTCGCATGCCACCTGTGCGCCATTCAGATCCGTGTCCGCCAGCAGGATCGCAAATTCCTCACCACCCACGCGGGCGGGCAGATCGGTGGGGCAGCGCATGCTCGCCTTCATCGTGGCGGCGATGACGCGCAACACGTCGTCACCGACCGGATGGCCGAACCGGTCGTTCACCTGCTTGAAGTGATCCACATCCAGCAACGCCAGGCAGAATGGACGCTGCATGCATTCGGCGCGGCGCGTTTCCGCCTGCAGGCGTTCCATGAAAAAACGCCGGTTGGCGAGACCGGTCAGCACGTCGGTGTAGGACTGCCTGCGCAGAGCCGCACGCTGGAATTCAAACTGGTTGAATAGCAGAACACCGAAAAAGCAGGTACCCGCCAGACCAAATATCAGCACCATGTTGCGCCAGATGCTGAACCATTCCTGCGGCTCGCCCTGATTGAACGCGGCCGGCGTGAGCATGGGCGCGTAGGGTACGATCTCCAGCAACACCAGGACATCGTTCAGCACCAGCGTCACCACCGCCTGGATAAACGCGAGCAGCACTGCGCGCTGGTCGAGCAGCATCAGCCCGATCACCACATTGCCGATGATCACCATGTTTGCCGGCGACGTCAGATTGCCTTGCATGATGGCTTCACCGGTGTAGAGCAACGTCGAGGTGCAGGCCAGGAAGGTGTACAGGTGCGGCACCGGTAGCGGCGAGCGCCGCAGAGGCCAGCACCAGATGCCCACGGCCAGCGTCATCAGCGTCACCGCCACCACGAGGATCTGCATTGCCATCACCACGCCGGGGCGGATCACGGCGCGAATATCGGCGTCGCCCAGGGCCCAGGCCTGGGTTGCGAAATACAACAGGTAGAACGGTACCAGAATGGCCACGGTAATGAGGCAGCGCGTGGCCGGTGTCGCCTGATTCAGTATCCGGTTGACAGCTTCAAGCATGGTCGATCAAACATCGTGATTCTGTGGGATTGCCAAAACCCGGCGGCAAAATAAAGGCAGGACGTTCCCATGTGACAGAACGCCCTGCTGTCAAGGCTGCGGCAATCAGGGTACTTGCCACACCACTTTCACACCCGGTGCCAGTAACGACTTGTCCACATAGCCGATGGTATTCGGATTTTCTGCCACCAGCTTGACCATGTCGGAAGATGATTCCACCGCCTTGGGCGGCGCACCGGCGCCGGTGAAGATGATCCGCGACCAGTAGGCCCGCAGCTGCGAATCCGTTTTGCTCAAGGCTTTTTCATAAAAATTGTTTTTCTCCGGGCTCTTTTCCGGCAGGTCCAGCGGTATCGCACTGCTGCCATCAGGGAACAGCTTCATTTTGCCCAGAAATATTTTCTCCACATCTGCCTGGCTGACGGACGCGGTTGGATTTTTGTCGCTGACGATCACCACCATTTCAGCATTTACCGTGCCCAAGGCCAGCAGGGCGCCCAAACCGATCAGAACTGCAGTCACACTTTTCAAGTTACGCTTCATGTCTCGCCCTCCTATCAGAACGCAAAGTCGATTGCGGCGGAAACCACATTGATGTCACGTTCCTCGGCGAAAAATTCGTTTGTGGCGTTCACGAATTCCGCAACGGTGTTCTTCGGCTTGATGATGTGATCGATCTGCGCCTTCAGCGCGACACCGCTGAGCAGATCCCAGCGCACTCCCACCGTCCAGGCGTCCCGTTCGATCAACAGCTGGGAACCGGCATTCACCGCCGACACCAGTCCTCCCAGGCCCGGGTCGATGGAGGCTGTATCGAGGGCCGGAAATTCCGCCTGATCCTGATGTATCAGCTTGCTGAATGAAACGTAGGGCGACCATTTGCCGAAGTGGTAGCCACCCAGCAGATAAAATCCATCAAGGCTCTGCACGAAGTCGGAATCAAATTTGCGCACCGCATACTCGGTCTGCACGAACATTCCACCGTCGTCATACATGTAGCCCAGGCTGATGAAATCCAGCGGCACATCCAGGCGCTGCATACTGTCGTGAATGCTGGAAGCATTGGCGACGCCGTTGTCTTCCAGCTGATCCATGGCCTGGTCATACAGTTCCAGTGCGTCGTTCATCACGTCCATGCTGATTTTCTGGTAGCCCACCCGGAACGCGTGCGCACCGTGTTCGACGGTGGTGTCGAAGGATTTGATGTCGAACTTGAAATTCAGCGTGCCGTTGACCTGGTTGATCTCCTGATTCAGCGTGCCCACGCCGGCGCGCAGTTTCACCAGCGTGTCCCCCAGCAGGAATTTGTAGCCGCCGTCGACGCCATTCATGTAGGAAATGGGGCTCAGCAGATACACTTCCGCCACCGGCCGCACCGCTGGCTGGGCGTAACCGATCATGCGCGATTCCGAGATCATGAAGGTGGGCGCGACAAACCGGCCGGCCCGCAGATACGTTTGTTCGTTGAGGTCGTACTTGAAGTTGGCCCACTCGAAATAAGGCCTGGAGCTGTTGTAGTCGGACAGGCGCCGGGCAATGATCTGCGCGGTAGCGGTAAGCTTCGGCACTATTTCGATATCAATCTGGGTGCCAAAAATCGTATCCAGGCCGGAGTCAGGATTGTTACTGAAGCCGACGCCGGTGCTCTGTTCAATATTGCTGCGGTAGTCCGCGTCGTTGTCGTCACTGTTGGCGATACCGACAGTGCCGAAGCCGGAAAAGCGCACCACATCCTCGATGCTGGTGGCCGCCTGTGCAGCCGGGCTGCAAAGAGCCGCGCACAGCAACGCCGTAGTTTTCAGTTTCATATTATGCCCTCCCGGGCGACTGGTAGTTGAAGCAGGCAGAATTCAGATCCCTGAGGTTCATCCGCCGGACCCGTCCCAGGTCCAGCTCAGCAACAGTTGACGACCACGTTGCGGTGCGCCGCGTACCAGCTGGCCTTCCGCATCACGCCCCAGCCCGGCGCTGTCGGATACGGTGTCGTACTGGGTGTCGAACAGATTCGATCCGGTGAGGGCGATGGTCTGGTGAGGATCGATCCGATAACCGATGCGCAGGCGGCCGAGCGTGTAGGGCGAGGTGTCGGTGATGGTGTCGATTTCACCGGCATAGTGCGCGGCCAGATGCAGCTGCCAGCGATCCAGACTCCAATCGAGTGTGGCCGTGGCAAGATCGCGCGGAATCACCGCCGCGGCATCATCCACCCGCACCGCATCGGCATTGAACTGGTCCCAGTCGAGGATATGGCTGCCCAGCAGTCCCAGCTCCAGATGCGCGTCGGCACGCCAGCGCAGTGCGAATTCGATGCCCCGGGTATCCAGTTCCCCCACATTGAAACGCTGCACGGTGGTGGCGCTGATGGGGCGGAACAGAATCAGATCCCGTTCGGCGCTGGCATAAAAGGTGGTTTCCAGGCTGATCGTGTCAACCTGCAGCAGATGAATCAGTTCCAGATTTTTCAGCTGCACCGGTTGCAGTTCGTCGTTGCCGAGATTGACCGGATTGGAGGTCAGGTGCAGTTCACCCAGGCTGGGGGGCCGGAAGGCTTCCACGTAGGCCAGTTTCAGGGTCTGGTCCGGCAGGCCACTGTAGATGAGCGCAGCGCGTGGGCTGGTTGCACCGCCGACGTCGTCGGTGTCATCACGGCGCAGACCCAGATAGGTACGGACCGACTCCGTCCACTGCGCCTGCCAGTGAGCGTAAACACCCAGGCCATCGCGATCGGCGTCCGGCATCAGATTGTAGGGCTGTTGCTGCAGGCCGCCGCCGAGATAATCCAGCGTCGCCAGATCGTGGGTGGCATCCGCATCCGCTGTCGCGCGTTCTGCATAACCTTCGAGACCGGCCTGCCAGTGGTGACGGGGATTGATCTCGCCAGAAGAGGTCAGTTCCAGCGTGGTGGTTTCGCTGTGAAAGATCGAGCGGAACACAAAATCCTGCGCGCTGGAATTTTGCGTAGTGTTGGCCGGGGCCAGCCGCGACAGCAATTCGTAATCGGATTCGCGTCGGTTCAGCATGGCGCCGATGTCGACACCACGCCATTCCAGATCGTGCAGGCGCACGCCGTATTCCACCAGGTCCGTGCCCGAGCGGTTGATGCCGTCCGCCAGCGTGGCCAGCACGTAGTAATTGTCCAGCGTGTTGTGGTGCTGGCTCGCAAACAGGCTGACCCGGGGTGCATCCAGTTGCAGTTGTACGCCACTGGCCTGTTGCGGATCTTCAGTTTGCGTCTGCTGCTGAAAGCGGTCGAACGCGGCACGTTGCTCACCATCGTCGCGGTAATCCTGCGCCTTCGCCGATAGCTGCCAGTCATCCGCCGAGGTGGCGGCGGCCAGTTGTACGTCCGTTGCTCCGAGCTCACCGGCCGCCACTGTCACTGCCTTTTGGGTAGGATCGGTGATCAGGTTAATCACCGCATAGGTGGCATTGGCGCCGTATATCGCCGAGCCTGGACCGCGCAGAATCTCCACCCGCTTGAATCCCGCCAGGCTCTGTCGCATCCACGCGGTGGAAGCAGTACCAAACGCGGCGTCGTTCTGCCGGCGCCCGTCAATCAGCAGCAACAACCCTGAACCGTTTTCATTGGGATTGCCGCGGAACTGGGTGGTCCAGAACGGCGCAGCGGAACCGGCGCGCTGATGGGGATAGGCGCCGGGGACGTATTGCACCAGTTCGTCCAGCCAGCGCACCCCCATGCGCTCGATATCCTCGCGGGAAAACACCGTGACGGCCGCTGGCGTGTACTGCAAGGGTTCCGGCTGGCGCGAGGCGACTTCCACGGTGACCATCATCAGTTCTTCCAGCGACAGCGCAAACAGATCCTGTGCCATCAGCCGTGTGTCGACACAGCCCAGCCACGCCAGACAGAAGCTGGCGCGCAACAGGCACAAGATACGTTCTTGCGGTGACGCGGAGCGAAGTTGGTTGATGGTTGCCATGCGCGAGCGGATATCAGTTGTCTTCCAGGTGAATGAGCCAGTACGTGAGCGAGCCGGGGTGAAATGTGCGCACTGAAGTGCGCGTTTTTTTCATCCACGGAAGCAACACTAGCAGCAGGTTCTGGAAGGCGCCAAAAGCGTAAATTGCGGATTTTTATGGATAAAAACAGGATTTTTAGAACGGGGCTTTTCCATTTTAACGAAGCGTTTTCCGCATCGCTTGTAGAAACTGATCAGCATGAAAATTGTGGTTAATGAGCCCTTGGTACCAACCCGGCTTTTTCATTTGCGCACCGGGGGTTTGGCGACAATGGTGCGCAATTACCGCACGTCGGCTGGCGCGAGCATAAAAGCAGTGTTACCGATCGCACATAAATGCGGGGCATAGATCAGCCAATTATCAATGCAAAAAAAATCTGAGCGCCCTGCATAAATTCAATGAAAATCCCGCGACTGCGTGTCCAGTTCGCCCAGCAGTTCCGTCATGTCCTGCAGATGGCCGGCGATGACGTGAATCACGTTGTGCTCCCGCTCCACCACGCCTTTCACGCACAGCAGACGCGCATGCAATACCTCGGCACGAAAGCGTTCCACCAGATCGCTCCACACCACGATATTGCTGTTGCCGGTTTCGTCTTCCAGCGTGATGAAGACCACACCGGTGGCGGTACCAGGACGCTGGCGGCCGGTAACGATGCCGGCGATGCGGACGAAGCGCTTGTGGCCCAACGCGGGCAGATCGGTGTAACGCTTGCAGCCACGCAACGCGGGATGATCGCGCAGCAGCGCCATGGGATGGCGGCCCAGAGTCAGGCCGGTGCTGTGATAATCCTCCAGCAGGTTTTGTGCTTCGGTCGGCGCCGGCAATTCCACCAGCGTTTCCCGTTGCTGTTCCTGTTGCAGCAGCGGTGATTCCTGCTGCAATCCCTGCGCATCCCAGCGCGCCTGAAAGCGGTGCGCGCTGAGGGATTGCAGGGCATTGGCATGGGCGAGAGCATCCATGTCCTTTTGTTGCAGACGGCAACGGCGGGTGAAATCCGCCAGTGAACTGAAATTTTTCTGTGCCCGTTTCTGCAGGATTTTGTCGGCGCCGGTGCGTGACAGATTGCCCACCAGACGCAGGCCCAGCCGGAGCGCCGGTTGCCGCTGCGGATGGTTTTGCAGGGCGTCGGTTTCCAGCGTGTGGTCCCAATCGCTGTGCAGCACATCCACCGGCCGCACGTCGATGTTGTGTCGCTTCACGTCCTGCACCAGTTGCGAGGCGGAATAAAATCCCATGGGCTGGGCGTTGAGCAGGCCGCAGCAAAACGCCGCCGGCTCATGACATTTCAGCCAGGCCGACACATACACCAGCAGCGCAAAACTGGCGGCGTGGGATTCAGGAAAGCCGTATTCACCGAAACCGCGGATCTGCGCAATGATGCGCTGGATGAAATCGGGGGAATAGCCGCGTTCCAGCATGCCGACCGCCAGTTTGTGTTCGTAAGGTTCCAGTCCGCCTTTGCGTTTCCAGGCGGCCATGGCGCGGCGCAGCTGATCCGCCTCGCCACCGGAAAAACCCGCTGCCACCATCGCCAGCTCGATCACCTGTTCCTGGAAAATCGGAATCCCCAGCGTGCGTTCCAGCACATTTTTTATATCCTCTGATTCGTAGCTGACCGGCTCCAATCCCTGTCGCCGCCGCAGATAGGGATGCACCATGTCACCCTGGATTGGACCGGGCCGCACGATCGCCACCTGGATCACCAGATCGTAAAATTTTTCCGGCTTCAGGCGCGGCAGCATCGCCATCTGGGCGCGGGATTCCACCTGGAACACGCCGACGCTGTCGCCCCGCTGTAGCATCGCGTAGGTTTTCGGATCGTGCTGCAGCAGCAGGTCCGCCATGGTGTGACGCACGCCGCGCACTGTTTCCAGCAACGTGAAACTTTTGCGGATCGCCGTGAGCATGCCCAGGGCCAGCACGTCGATTTTCATCAGGCCGAGGGCTTCGATATCGTCCTTGTCCCACTGCACCACGGTGCGGTCCGCCATGCTGGCATTTTCGATCGGCACCAGCTGGTCCAGCGGCCCGGCGGAGATAATGAAACCACCCACGTGCTGCGACAGATGGCGCGGAAAACCCAGCAGCTGGTCCACCAGCCATTTGAACTGGCGGATGCGCGGGCTGGCAGGATCGATGCCCAGTTCCCGCAGGCGCTGCGGCAGCTGGTCCTTGCGATCCCACCAGGCCAGCGATTGCGACAGCTGGTCCAGCAAGGTCTGGTCGAAGCCCAGCGCCTTGCCCACATCGCGGATCGCGCTTTTGGTGCGGTAGCTGATCACAGTGGCCGTGAGGGCGGCGCGCTGGCGGCCGTACTTGCGGTAAATGAACTGGATCACTTCCTCGCGCCGTTCGTGTTCGAAATCCACGTCGATATCCGGTGGCTCGTCACGTTCTTTCGAAATGAAGCGCTCGAACAGCAGGGTGCTGGTGGCGGGATTCACTTCGGTGATGAACAGGCAGTAGCAGACGGCAGAATTGGCGGCAGACCCGCGGCCCTGACACAGAATGTTCTGCGCACGGGCGAAATGCACGATGTCGAACACAGTGAGAAAATAATATTCGTAATTCAGTTCATGGATGATCTCCATTTCCTTTTCGATCAGCCCGCGGGTTCTGGCATCCGCTCCGCCGGGCCAGCGCTGGCGCACGCCATCTTCCACCAGCTGCCGCAGCCAGCTTTGCGCGCTGTGACCCGGCGGCACCAGCTCGTGGGGATATTCGTATTTCAATTCGTCGAGTGAAAATGTGCAGCGGCTGGCAATGACCTGTGTTTGTTCCAGTGCGGCAGCGGGAAAGCGCAACTGCAATTCATCCAGCGGCCGCAGATACTGTTCGCGGTTGGCATGCAGATGAAAGCCGGCACTGTGAATGCTGGTGTTGAGGCGGACGGCAGTAAGCACGTCCTGCAACGGCTGCCGCGCCGGATGATGGATGCGCACGTTGCCGCAGGCCACCAGTGGCAGACCCAAGCGTTGCGCAAACTGCATGCGCGCCAGACACGTATTTTCATCGGCCGCACCAAGATTGTTGTGCAGGCCAATCCACAACCGTGAACGCGTGCTGTTCATAAAATTGGCGCAGTGCGCATTTGGCTGCACGCACTGCGTCACCGCCGGCAACCAGATAAACAGGCAGGCATCGGTGGCCGGCTGCAGATCCGCCACTCGCACGCAGTATTCGCCTTTCTCGCTGCGTCGCCGCGCCCGGCTGATCAGGGTGGTGAGCTGGCCATAGGCACGACGGTCCGGTGCCAGCACGATAAAATGCAGGCCTTCTTCCGAGGTGAAATCGCTGCCGATAATCAGCTTCAGATTCAGCTTTTTCGCTTCCAAATGGGCTCGCACCACACCGGCAACAGAGCATTCATCGGTGATGGCCAGCGCGGAATAGTTCAGTGCCACCGCCTGCTGCACCAGTTCCTCCGGCCGCGAGGCGCCGTGCAGGAAGCTGAAATTGGAAAAGCAGTGCAGTTCGGCGTAATGCGCAGTCATGGCGATCTCACCGAACATCCGAAGAATGCGGAAAAAGCGTGGCAATCAGCAGGGCCAATGGCCGGGTTCATCAGGCCTTACTCCCCGAATATTCCGTGCAGATACCAGTGCTGGTCAACGCGGTCGCGGTAAATCCACAACAGGCGGCCGCCCGGTTGCCGCGCCACATAATAATCGCGGTTCACCGGCTGATCGTCCCACCAGCCGGTGTCGATGCGCTCCGGGCCTTTCAGCAGCTGCAGTTCGCCCTCGTGCAGTGGCAGGCCTTTTTTATCGCGCAGTTTTTGCGGCGTGGGCAGCAGCCAGAACGGACGTTGTTCCTCCAATGGCTCTTGCCTTTTCCCCGTGCCCGGCGCACAGGCGGCCCAGCTTTTTTCCGGCCGGTGATCCGCCACCATGCCCAGCCCGCACACATTGGCGTCGCCCAGACGCGCTTTCAGCCTGTCCACCAGCTGCTGGCGGCTGACCTGGTCGCTTTGCCAGGGCGTCAGCAGATCCTGCTGGCCCCGTGGCAGTTCCACAAACCGGTTCACCGCCAGTTGCAGCGCCAGCACCGGCGCCTGCAATTGCAGCTGCGCCAGCTTCAGTTGCAGCAGCGGCAGCATGTGTTCGCTGCGATAGTGGGGCGCGGCCAGCCCCAAAGGCCAGTGCTGTAATGTGCGATTGCGCAGGGTGAGAATGAAATGCAGTTCGGTGGTGGCCAGCTGCCGTGCCTGCAGATAATGCTGCAACCGCGTCAGCAGATTGCGCAGGGGAAACAGCAGCTGGTCGGTGGTGTCCAGTTCGTGCAGGAATTCCAGCGTGGCGCGGAACTGGTCCGGCAGCTGCCAGCTCGGCAGAATGTCCGGCACCGCACCGGTCAGCCGGCGCAGATACAGCATGAAATCCGGGCCGAATCTTTTCGCCAGGGCGTCATGGGGCAGTGCGAACAAGTGTTCCAGCGTAACGATGCCCATGCTTTCCAGCAGCGCAATCTTGTCGTCCGCCAGATGCAGACAGCGCACGCTTTGCGCAGGCAGATCCTGCAGGGAAAAAAACGGCAGTGCACGGTTTTTTGGCACGGCGGAATCGACTGTCGCACCATCCTGCGCCTGCGCCAGCAGCAGCGCGGCAAAAGCCGTGTCGCAAAACGCGAGATGACAGGGCTGGAAACCGGCGGGCATTTTTTCCAGCAGTTGCTGCGCCAGATTTTCCTTGCTGTGAAACAGGCGCAGGCTGTGTCCCACTTCCAGCAGCAGGCTGTTGCTAGCCTGCAACTGGCCTTTTTGCGTCTGGCTACCTGGCAATTGAATATGCGGCGTGAACTGGTAGGCCCAGTTGCCCAGTTCACGCAGCGCGTCCTGCTCGGCGGTTTCGTTGCGCGGCACGCACAACAGATCGCGGCACAAACCCTGCGCGGAGGGAATCGTCATGCCCGGTGAAATGCCGGCGGCGCGGGCCGGCGCATTGGCCTGCCACACCAGCCGACGCTGACGCCGGGTGATTTCGATCACCAGCGCACGCGGGGCGGGGAGGGTTTGCTCCACCCGGTTCAGCGCCAGTGCGGGAAAATGCAGACAGGCCCAGAGCATGGTCAGGGCCCGGAGACGGGTGGCGTGAGGCCGGCGTTCCAGCCACTGGCAGTGGAAAGGGCCGGCGTTCTGGCGGCATCCATTTTCAGCCGGGGCAGAACCTGCAGCACGCTTGCAGCCGAACCCGTGCCCAGGTCCATGGACGCAGGAAAAGCCGCCTGACCGGACACCACGGCATCGGCCACTGGCTCCCGTCCCACAGCCACTGGCGCCTGCAATGCCAGCCAGTCCGAGCCCCAGTTGCCCCGGCATTTCACCACCCGCACCTGCACGCTTGCGGCATGCCGCGCCAGTTCCAGCCGCAGGGGTGCAGGCGACGGTTGCTTCACGCAGGCCGATGGCCGCAACAGCAGGCCCAGGCTATGGCCTTTCTGTGCCGCCAGTTGCAGACGGCGGATTTGTTGCGGCTGGGGCCGCGCCGGCCAGCCCTGCACCAGGCTGCAACTGCCCGACGCCAGGCACTGCTCCATCGCCCACAACAGATCCTTGTCCCGTTCGCAGCGCAACAGCAGCGTGTGCTCCAGCGCCACCCCCTGCCGGGCCAGCGCCGGCGCGAACGGCAGCCAGGGCGGATTGATCCACACCAGCCAGCGCTGCTGGGCACTCAACTGGCGCAGCAGCGGCAGCAACAGCTCCGCCTCACCGCAGCCCCAGTGCGGGCACAACAGTTCCACCAGCCCGCTCACCGGCCAGCCGCTGTCGGGCAGGGCGCGATCCAGCGGGGCAAAACCCGTGGCAACACCCTGTCCAGCGCGCTGGGCAGGCAGGGGAGCCTCCCGCGCGCGCCAGACCGCAGGATGGCGCAACAGGTTGAGTGGAGATCCGTGGGTCGTCATGGCCAGGTTTCTCAAGGGGAA
The DNA here is from genome assembly GCA_049323075.1 of Pseudomonadota bacterium. Classification (GTDB taxonomy): domain Bacteria; phylum Pseudomonadota; class Gammaproteobacteria; order Pseudomonadales; family Ketobacteraceae; genus Ch67. Next base: position 290 of record JBMOPR010000408.1, on the reverse strand, counting down.
AATACTGTAATTATATACAGTATAGCAGCATCACCCAAGAAAGCCGCTTAGGACCCGATCCCCTCGCCACGCATCACGACTTCCGGTCTATGGAAACTGGCCCATCTCCATCGTCGCTGCCAGCATGAAATGATGGATCGGAAAGACCGATGGCAACGCAATCGAACGCATCAACAAGACGTGCCGAATGCACATGCGATCGCACCGCGAACGGGCACAACGCGCGGACATAAAATGTCAGCGAGACGGCAAAATCCGCGTTTCCCGCATTTTTGGATACCGCGGAACAG
>JBMOPR010000407.1:0-2066 GCA_049323075.1 Pseudomonadota bacterium | reverse complement strand
ACATCGCTGAAGTCCGAGCCCCGGCCAAAATTTTCCACCAGCACGCAGGATGCCTGTTCGCCGTAGCGGTCCAGCAGTTTGCCCAGCAGCTGGATGGAGTCCTTGCCGTCGTCCATGATGTGCCAGAAGGTGGCACTGAAGCCCAGATCCGCCAGCAGTTCAAACAGCGCGCAATCGTCGATCCATCGGTGCAGGAACGGAAAGGTCTGCGCCGCCAGATCCACCAGAATCCGCCGGCCGGGTTCGGCGGCCGCCGCTTCGATGATCTGGTCCAGGCTTTCGTACTGATCGACCACGACGGGGTGGGCGAACTCGCCGTAAAAACGTGAAAATGTGCCGTGGGAACGGTCGGTGTCAAAACCGGTGAAGGGAATGCCTCGATCCACGTGATATTGCGCCAGAACCCGCGCCATGACGGATTTGCCGACGCCGCCTTTTTCGCCGCCGATGAAATGCAGTTGTGTCACTGAAGTGTCCCTGTGAGTGGGTGAAGGTGAGGTCTGCTGTGCAGGATGGGTGCCAGTCCGGTCATAGGTGCGGTCGGCTCCGGCGTGGCGAATCAGGCCCGTTTTCGGGCGCCACCGTTGCATTTAACGATTTTTTGCACCAGTTTGATAGCCGTTATGCGACGGTCGAAACAGCCTGACAGTTGGCGAAACGGGAGGACAAAATGTACAAGCTCGCATTTTTTGTTCCGGTGGAACACAAGGAACATGTGAAAAACGCAATTTTTGCCGTCGGCGCTGGACGCATTGGCAATTACGACAGCTGTTGCTGGGAAGTGTTGGGCACCGGCCAGTTTCGTGCGCTGCAGGGGGCCAATCCGTTTGTCGGCCAGCAGGGTGTGATCGAATCCGTGCAGGAATACCGCGTTGAGCTGGTGTGTGAGGATCGGCTGATCCAGGCGGCGGTTGCCGCGTTGCGATCTGCGCATCCGTATGAGGAACCGGCGTTCGATGTGTGGAAGCTGGAATCCGTTTGAGTCGCGTCAGATCTTGAACTGGTCCAGTTGCTGCCTGAGCTGATCGGACTGGCGTGTGAGCTGCGCTGATGCGTCGCCCAGTTCCCTGGCGCGCTCCGCACTGTCGCCGATCATTTCACTCATGGCATGAATATCGGTGTTGATGCTGTTAACGGCATCTTTCACGGCGTGGGTGGAGTTGAATGCCTGGTTGACGACCTCCATCAAGTCCGCAATGCGGCTGGCGATGCCGTCCACGCCAGACACAGCCGTACCGGAAATGGAGACCACATCCTGCGCGATGCGGGCATTGTGTTCGGTATTGCCCGCTGCTTCATTGATGCTGGAAATGATGCGTTGCACACCTTCGTTGGTGCGGCCCAGGGTTTCCTGGGTTTCGATGGCGAGCTTGCGCACTTCGTCCGCCACCACGGCGAAACCACGGCCCTGATCGCCGGCGCGGGCCGCTTCGATGGCGGCATTGAGTGCCAGCAGGTTGGTCTGCTCGGCGATCTGGCGGATCACCACCAGCACCGAACTGATGTCGTTGGCCTGCTGGTTCAGCGAAGACAGCTGTTGTGCAAGGGTTGCTCCGCTGCGGGCATTGCTGTCCACGCCTGCGCTCATCTGCTCCAGTGACTGCCGCATGTGTTTCAGGTCTTCCACTGCTGCCTGCATGCCGGACCGGGCCGAACTGACCAGGTGCGATGCCTGTTCGGTGTCGGCATGAATCGCGTTGGCCTGCCGGGTGATGGTGGCGAGTTTGTCCACGCTGGTTTCGAACCGTTGCAGCCAGGTGTGCGAGGTTTGCTGCAGATGGCTGGCCAGTGTTTCGCTGCCGCTGGCTTCCTTGCGCACCAGCAGCAGGGTGTTGCGGAAAAAGGCCACCAGCTGGTTCAGGCCCAGGATGGCGGCGGACATTTCATCCTGTCCGCGGGTGGCGATGGTGCGGGTAAGATCACGTCGCTCCGACACCTGCCGCGTCACTTCCATCATTTCCTGCAGCGGCCGCGCAATCAGACGCGACAGCCAGGACGCCAGCACCAGGCCCAGCACGAAAATGCCCAGCGCGATCAGGCCGTACAACATCAGTTGCTGCTGCACG
>JBMOPR010000406.1:0-2067 GCA_049323075.1 Pseudomonadota bacterium | reverse complement strand
AACAGGAAAAAGCAGCGTAATTTCAATTCGGTTTCAGGAGTGCGTGGAGATTTCGGGCTGGAAAGTATCAGCCCGAAGGAGATGGTTCGCTCTAAACTTTAGTTTAGAACAGACCGTAAAAAATACGTCCTGTTGGTGAAGCCATTCTGCGATCCAGAATTCTTCACAGCACCGGAAGAACGCACACGGGTGTTACCCCACCCTCGTTTGGAAGGAGTAGTACCATGTTCGACAAAATCGGGCAGGCGCACCTCAGCGAACTGCATTTCAAATCCGATGAAGCCGCGCAACTGCAGGCCATCATCGCCATCCACAACACCAAACTGGGCCCGGCACTTGGCGGCTGTCGCTGCATCGAATATGCATCGGACGACGCTGCCATCACCGATGCCATCCGCCTGGCGCGCGGCATGAGCTACAAGGCTGCGCTGGCAAAGGTGCCACAAGGTGGCGGCAAGGCCGTCATCCTCAAACCCAAACAGGCATTCGACCGCGCTGCGCTGTATCGCGCCTTCGGCAAATTCGTGAATGAACTCGGTGGCCGCTATATCACGGCGGTGGACAGCGGCACCCATCTGGATGACATGGATGAGGTGGCGCGCATTACGCCCTATGTATCCGGCAGCAATATCGACGGGCTCGATCCGTCCCCCATGACCGCACTGGGCGTACTGGCCGGTATGAAAGCCGCCGCCTTTCACCGCTACGGCAACGCCGATCTGGCGGGCCGCATTGTCGCGATCCAGGGCGTGGGCAACGTGGGATTTGCGCTAGCGGAGTTGCTGCACAAGGAGGGCGCGCGCCTGCTGGTCAGTGACATCGACCCGCTAAAAGTCGATCAGGTGAAACGCGCGTTTGGTGCCGAAGCCGTTAACCCCGAGCATTTTTTCCACGTCCATTGCCACATCCTGGCACCCTGCGGCCTGGGCGCCGTGATCAACGATGCCACCCTCACCCAGCTGGATTGCGACATCATCGCCGGCTCGGCCAACAATCAGCTGGCGGAAACCCGCCACGGCCAGATCCTGCATGAACGCGGCATCCTGTACGCGCCGGATTATGTGATCAACGCCGGCGGCCTGATCAAGGTTTCCCTGGGCCATCTGCAGCGCAGCGAAAGCGCCATTCGCACCAAGACCTGGGGCATCGGCGAAACCCTGCTGCACATGTTCGAACGGGCGGCAGCCGACAACCGGCCACCATCACAGGTCGCCGATCAGATGGCGGAAGACATTCTGTATCACTGAGCGTGGGGAACAATAAAATGCGGTATACGACAACGCCTTATGCACAACACCAGTTCATCGATACGGACGGAAAAGCCGTCGGCGATCTGCCGCCCTGGATGGAGAACAGTGAACAGTTGCTGCGGTTTTATCGCACCATGACGCTGATCCGCCTGTTCGACAAACGGGTGGTGGCGCTGCAGCGCACCGGCCAGATGGGAACCTATGCGTCCTGTCTCGGCCAGGAAGCCATCGGCACCGCCATTGGCTGCGCACTGCAACCGCAGGATGTGTTCGTGCCCTACTACCGCGATCAGGCCGCGCAATACCTGCGGGGTGTGACGCTGCCGCAGATGTTGCAGTACTGGGGCGGCGACGAATGGGGCAATCATTTCACCGGTGCGGCAGCCGGCGATTTCCCCAACTGTGTGCCGATCGCCACGCAAGTGACGCATGCCGCCGGCATCGCCAGCGCCATCAAGATCCGTGGCGAAAAACGCGCTGCGCTGGTGACCTGCGGTGAAGGCGCAACCTCACGCGGCGATTTCTACGAACCCCTGAATCTGGCGGGTGTGTGGCAACTGCCGCTGGTGCTGGTGGTGAACAACAACCAGTGGGCCATTTCCGTCCCGCGCCATCTGCAGACCGGCGCCACCACCATCGCACAGAAAGCAGTGGCGGCCGGCATCGAGGGTTTCCAGGTGGATGGCAACGATGTCTGCGCTGTCTACGACGCTGTGCGGTACGCGCTGGAAAAAGCCCACGCCGGCAAAGGCGCAACACTGGTCGAAGCCGTTTCCTATCGCCTGTGCGACCACACCACTGCGGACGACGCCACCCG
>JBMOPR010000405.1:3672-18496 GCA_049323075.1 Pseudomonadota bacterium | reverse complement strand
CAGGGCCTTGCCATCCACCAGTCCCACATAGCCCGCCGCGTGAGTGGTCACGCAGGCATCCTGCTCGAACCGGATGCTGACCCCCTCCGCCAGCCCGGTGAACGACAGCAGCCCGTTGCCCAGCGGATCATCCAGCGCAGCCCGGTTGCGGTAGCAGGCCAGCGCATGGGGGCTGAGGGCAATCACCATGCCGTTATGCAGGTGCAGCAACTGGGCCGGCTGCTGGCGCACGCGTTCACAGCTGGTATGGGCGATGATACTATCCGACGGGTTCATGCGATGCCTGCAATGCCACTGTTCAACATCGCGCCAGTATATCGGACCTTGCCCGGCGACAACATGCAATCACAACTGATCCGATGACCACCGACCACTATCACATAGCCATCGAACTGATCGAAGCCATCGGTGAATACCTGGATGCACGGGGGTTCAGTGCCGACGATTTCTTCCGCCAGCAGGGCTTTGTCCCCGACAGCGACGACCACGAAGGCTATGTGGATTTCCAGCTGTTCTCGCGCCTGTTCGACGCCGCCGAGCAGTTCACCGATGATCACTGCATTGGCCTCAACGTGGGCGCGAATTTTCTGGCGCGGCACTGGGGCCGGCTGGGCTACCTGATCATGGCGGGGGAAAACGGGCTGGAGGGTGTGCAGTACATCCAGCGTTTCGCCCGCATCGTCACCAACGCGCTGGAGATGCACTGGCACTGGGAAGCCGACACCCTGAGCTGCGATTTCAGCATCCAGGCACCGAACACCAGCCGTCACGTCTACGATTATTTCGTTTCCAGCAGCCTGTCCCTGTCGAAACAGACCAACAACGGCAAGGCACCGTTTCATGCCGTGCATTTCCAGCACGATGGCGGCCGCTGTCGCGACCAGTACGCGCCGATTCTGGGGTGTGAATGTCACTTCAACGCGCCCTGGAACCGGATCGTGGTGCAGATTCGCGATCTCAGCCAGGAATCCCGCCTGCGCGATCCACGCCTGAAGAAAATTCTGGAAGAGCACGCGCAGCAGGTGTTGCAGAAGCTGGCCACCGGCGACGAGCTGATCGGCAAGGTACGCCAGCACATCCTCCAACAGCTGCCCAACGCGGTGCCCACCCTGAAGGAAATCTGCACGCTGCTGGGCCAGAACGAACGCACGTTCCAGCGCACGCTGGCGCGCCTGGGATTCAACTACCAGGACATGGTGGACGAGCTGCGCATGAATCTGGCGCTGGAATATATCCGCAACGATTACAACTTTCTGGATATCGCCATGATGCTGGGTTATTCGGAGCAGAGCGCGTTTCACCGCGCCTTCAAGCGCTGGACCGGAATGCCGCCGTCACGCTACAAAAAGAAACAGGCTGCATCACCGCAGTGATGGCAGCCTGTGGTCCCCCCAGGGATTACTTCTTCACCGGCTTCAGCACGCACGGGAAGCCATCCTTCGGCACCGCCAACGGCACGATCTGGATCGGCATTTCATAACCGGGCTTGATCGTCACTTCAAACCGGCGCAGGAAGTGGTAAAGGAACGTCTTCGACTGGATCTCGGCGAAATTCAGGCCCAGGCACTTGTGGTGGCCACCACCGAACGGCACCCATTGGTAGAAATGCTTCTTGTGCTCGGCGCGCTCCGGTGAAAACCGCTCCGGATCGAATTTATACGGGTTGGTCCAGTATTCCGGCATGTAGTGGGTGTACAGCGGATTCACACCTACCGACGCATTTTTCGGGATCTTGAAACCCTGGAATTCGCAATCACGGATGGCGCGACGCGGAATGGTGGGCAGGGCCGGGTGCATGCGCAGGGTTTCGCGGAACACCAGCGCCGTCTGCTCCATTTTGTCCAGATCGTCGTACGTCAGATGATCCACGTTGATGGCGTTGAATTCGTCGCGCAGTTTCTGCTGCCACTCGGGATGTTTCGCCAGGCGATACACGATCGACGTCAGCGTGCTGGTGGTGGTGTCGTGGGCGGCGAACAGCAGGAAAATCATGTGGTCGATGACTTCCTTGTCGCTCAGCACTTCACCGTTGTCGCCGGTGGCGTGACAGATCTGGGTAAAGAAATCGTTGTGGGTGCTCTTGCGTTTTTCCGCCACCAGACCGCCGATGAATTTTTCCAGATAGCGCCGACCGCGCAGGCCTTTCCACCAGGTGTTGCCGGGAATCGGAATCCGTACCACCGCCAGCGACGCATCCACCGCCGCGATGAAGGATTCGTTCACCTTGTCGGCCTCACGCCCCAGCTTCATGCCCAGGAACAGTTGCGCGCCGCCTTCCAGCAACAGCTTCTTGATATTGTCGAAGAACAGGATTTCCTTGTTGGCGGGCCATTTCGCCAGACGCTCGTCGAACAGCGGCCCCATTTGATCCACATAGCCTTCCAGCGCATTTTTCTTGAACGCGCCCTGCAGTATTTTGCGGTGCAGCTTGTGGTTGTCGAAATCGCGCAGCATCAGGCCATTGGGGAACAGTTCTTCCAGCACCACGTCCCACGCCAGCTTGCTGGAGAAGTTGTGGTCGGAATCCTTCAGCACAAATTCGTTGCCATCCGGGCCCAACAGATTGATGACGTCCTGCATGACGGCGCGGTAACGGAACACGTTGCCGTACTTCTTTGCCATGCGGTTGGTCAGGCCGGGAAAATCTTTGAGGAACTCAAAGGTGTAGCCAATCAGGAACGGGCCGGTATCACCCGGAATATGAGATACCTTGTTGCTGGGTTTCTTGGGAAGCTGGGCTGCGATTTCCGCGGCGGATGTCATATTGGTTGGTGCCTCGACTTTCTGGTCATTCGATTGATTACAGCACATTCGATCCTTGCTGTTTTGACCGGGGGGAAGCGGGGTGTGGCGCTTGGCGTCAAAGCCGGCCGCAGGGCAGGGAGCCCCGCCAGCTGGCGGCGGGGTGTCAGGACGGGTCTTTCTTGTCTTTTTCGACCTTTTCAGATTTTTGGGTCACGAATTCTTCCAGCTTGTCCACCAGCATTTCCAGCAGGGTCTTGCTGTCTTCGTTTTCCTCAGGATGCTGCATGGCGTCCAGGCGCGCCATGAAATCGCCGTGGATTTTCTCCAGCCGCTGCATGGCGTCCTGGACGTCCAGCAGGCGCGGGTCGGTGACGGCGCCATCTTCGGCAGGCGGCACAAACTGGGCGTTGTCGAAATCGGCGGCGAAGTCTTTTTCAGCTTTCAGGTCGCGGTTGGCCAGGTCCACCTGCTGCACGGTGCCCACGGCGCCGGATTCCAGCACGAACACGCCGGTGCCACGCACCAGGCCCAGTTCCTGACCCGTACTGCCGCGCACCAGGGCGGGGGATTCGGCGCTCTGCACGCCCAGGGCGGCCACGCCCACTTCACTCAGGTTCTGCAGGATTTCGTTGCCTTTTTCGTCGCGGGAATAGAATTTCAGTTGCGCGAAGGCGGCGTCGTTCTGGTCGAGGAAACCGTTGCCGTCATCGTCCAGCGCCGCCAGATCGGCAAAGCCGTCGCCGCTGCGGCTACCGAACAGTTCACTGCCGTCGTTGATCTTGCCGTCGCCATTGCGATCGAAGGCGATGAAGCCGCTGCCCCCTGTGGCGAACGACACGGATTCGCTGCTGCCGTCGCCGTCGATATCAAACGTGAAAGCGGTGTCGGTCAACTGCGCGGCGCCGCCGTGCAGGTTGATGATCAGGGGATCCGTGCGCACGGCCGCACTGGCGAACTGGCCGCTGCCGCTCTGGAATTGCAGGCTGCTGTCCATGCGGGTGTGCAGCACGAAATCCACAGTGCGGCAGTCCGCCAGTTGCAGCTGGCCTTCGATGGTGAGGGCGGAATGCTGCTCGGCTTCGTAACGGTAAGACCGGCTCAGGGTGGCGGTGACCTGACTGGCCAGAGGCTGGCCCTGCGGGCTCAGGCGGCCGCTGCTGGCGGAACTGCCGAGGCTGGCACTTCCGGTGATGCGGATGTCGCGGGAAAAGGCGTGGGACACCAGCGATTGCAGCGCTTCCTCGCGGCTGTGCACCTGCACGTTCTGCGGCTGGTCGGCGCGGCTGACCTGGCTGCGGCTGTATAGATAGCTGGACTGCGCCACCTGCAGGCGCACGTTTTCCTTGCGGGCATAAAGGGCGCTGATGGAGACCGGATTGCCCTGGACGGGTGCGCCGCGGGTCAGGCTGCCCTGGACGCTGGTTTCTTCCCGTTCACGGCGGCTGCTGGTGCTCGCGAAACGCAGATTCGACGACTGGATGATCATAAGGGCCCGGAATGAGAGTTGAGGCTATATCCGCCTTATCGGCCGCGCTGGAGATTTCTTGAGCACTGTGTCTGCCTGATAACGCTATATGCCGATCAATCCGGTCACCCTGTCCTGCCATTGCCCGCGACCGGCCGGTTCCTGTATGGTCAGTGTTTGCCCAGTCACAACCAAGATGCGGAATGAAACAGTTACTGTCTGATTTTAAAGAGGGTTTTCCCCTGGGGCGGGTCACACCGCTGACCGATCGTGTGCACGTGCTCAGCCTGCCCATGCAATTCCATCCCGGGCATATCAACACCTATCTGCTGGAAGACGACGACGGCCTGACCCTGGTGGACACCGGCAACGTGGGGCCGGACAACCAGCGGTTCTGGCAGGATGTGCTGGATTCGCCGCTGGCCCGCAAGGGCGTGAAGCGGGTGCTGCTCACCCACGGCCATCCGGATCACTGCGGGCTGGCGGAATGGCTGTGCCAGACCACCGGGGCCGAACTCTGGCTCACCGCGCCGGAACTGGATGCGGTGCGCCGGCTGTGGCGGGGATCGCCGCTCAATTACGATCAGGTGAAGCCGTTCTTCCTGCAATGGGGTCTGCCGGAGGAACATTTCCCCGCCGTGCAGGGGCTGCTGGACAGCTTCCGTTTCGGCACCAGCGATCTGGATGTCCCCGTGATCCGCCTGATTGAAGAGGGCGAGATTCTCACCCTGGCGGGCCAGCCCTGGCAGGTGAAATGCGGTTTTGGTCATACACCCAGCAATGCCACCCTGTGGCAGCGCGAGACCGGGCTGCTGATCACTGGCGATCACCTGCTGCCGCGCATTTCCCCGAATATCAGCCTGTGGTGGGGCAGCAGTCCCGATCCGCTCGGTGAGTATCTGGATTCGATCCAGACCTTTCGCGGCATGGGCGATCTGGTGGGCCTGCCGTCCCACGGCACCACCTTTGGCGACCTGGATACGCGCATCGACATGCTCACCCGCTTTCACTGCAAGCGTATCCTGCGGGCCCTGGAATTCTGCCGCGACCAGCCGCGGTCCGCCTATGAATGCGTGCACCCGGTTCTGGGCAAGGCCGACAGCGGTGCCATGATTGCATTGATTGCCGGGCAGGCTTTTGCCATTCTGGCGTTTCTGGAGCAGGGGGGTCTGGTGCAACGGGTGGACGGGGACATATTCCGCTTTCAGACCCTCCCCGACGCCGGCGAGCGACTGCACCGGCTGCCGGTCTTTGCGCAGCGGGAATAGACGTCCACGCCGCGCCACCCGGTTCCCGACAACAAAAACAAGAACGACGAGGAGCGGTTTATGGCATTCGGATTCAAGCGGACAGCCACGCTGTGCCTGCTGGGCGCGGTGGCCCTTCAGGCGGCAGGTTCTCTTCAGGCAGGCTCGCTAGCGAGCCCATCGGCAGGCCCGCTGCAAGCAAGGCTGCAGCCAGCTCACGGCGGCCGCGACCAGATCCCGGTGGATCGCCTGATCATCAAATTCAAACCCGCTGCCCAGGCCGTCGTGCAGCGGTCACTGCAACCTTCCGCCCAAATCCGTGAATCAATACCCGCATTGCAACGGCTGGCCTCGCGCCACCAGTTGCAGGGCCGTCCGTTGCGGCGCCTGCCCAACGGTTCCCATGTGGTGCAACTGGACCAGCAGCGGTCGCCGGCCGACATTGCCGCTGTCATCAGCCAGTTCATACTCGATCCTGATATAGAGATGGTGGAAGTGGACCTGCGCATGTTTCCCGCCGCGATTCCCACCGATCCGCTTTATGTGTCGCAGTGGGCGCTGAGCGAGGCTACCGGCGGCGTGCGTCCGCAAGCGGCCTGGGATTTCACCCAGGGGCAGGGCGCCGTGGTGGCGATACTGGATACCGGTGTGCTGCCGCATGCTGATCTGGTGGGGAATCTGCTGCCGGGTTATGACTTCGTTTCCAATACGTTCATGGCGAACGATGGCGGCGGCCGCGACAGCGATGCCAGCGACCCCGGCGATGCCATCGCGGCAGACGACTGCGGCAGCGGTGTGCCGGAGCAGGACGAACCCAGCAGCTGGCATGGTACCCACGTGGCGGGCATTGCCGCGGCGCAGGCATTCAATGGCGTGGGTGGCAGCGGCGTGGCGTTCCAGGCGGAGATTCTGCCGGTGCGCGTGCTGGGCCGTTGCGGCGGCTATACCTCGGATATCGTCGATGCCATTTACTGGGCGGCGGGTTTCAGCGTCAGCGGCGTGCCCGCCAATGCCTCGCCGGCAGACGTCATCAACCTGAGCCTGAGTTCGCCGGTGGCCGCCGCCTGCAGTGCCAGTTATTCCGATGCGATCAATGCCGCGCGCGGTGCGGGAACGCTGGTCGTCGTGGCAGCCGGCAACGCGGCCGGCAACGCCGATACCTTCCCGCCCGGCAACTGTCCCGGCGCCTTCACCGTCGCGGCCACTACGCGCCAGGGCGGTCGCGCTTTCTATTCCAATTACGGTTCCCTGGTGGATCTGGCGGCACCCGGCGGCGCCATGCAGAGCAGCACCGATCCCAATGGCATCCTGTCCACCGCCAACAGCGGCACGCAGGCACCGGTGGCGGACAATTATATTTACCTGCAGGGTTCCAGCATGGCGGCACCCCAGGTGACTGGTGTGGCGGCGTTGCTGTTCGCGGCGGACGACACGCTGACCGTGGACGCGGCGGAAACCGCAATGCGCACGTCGGCGCGGGCCTTTCCAGCCAGCTGTGTCGGTTGCGGTGCAGGGCTGGTGGATGCGAGCGCCGCGATGGCACTGGTCACCGGCACTGTCACGCCCGCAGACGCGGCGGATCTGGCGCTGACACTGAAAGGCACCACGGGCAAATTTGTGAAAGATGCCGCCAATCCCGGGCAGGGCACCATCCAGTATCAGGCCGACATCGCCAACAACGGCCCGGACATCGCAACGGCGGTAGTCCTGGCCAATGTATTCCCCGACGCTGTGGTGCTGGAAACGATCACGCCCGGCCAGGGCAGTTGCAACAGTGCGGGCACCACCTGCACAATAGGTGATCTGGTTGCCGGCGCCACCGCCAGTGTGGTTGTGAAGGTGCGCACCACCAATTCCGCGTCGATGCCGTTCCAGGGGCAGGTCACCGCAGCGACCGCCGATCCCGTTTCCGCCAACAACTATGTACTGAAGAAATTCGGTGGCGCGCTAGGCTGGCTGGTGCTGCCATTGCTGGGACTGCTGTGGCGGCGGCGAAACACCGGGTTACGATTTTGGCGACGAATGGAGAAAAAATAGTCCGTTCAGACGTTCTGAGTACTTCAGTTCCATATTATGCTGCCACTGCTGGCCGGGCGTTCCTGGCGCTCCTTGCAGTAGCGGGCAGCATGGCGCTTCACCCTTCACGATCCAAAACAAAAAAACTATAAGGAAAACAACAATATGATGTGTCGACAAATCATCCGACGCTGTCTGTTGGTGTTGCTGGTTCTCGGACTGGCCGCCTGCAAGAAATACACGATCGTCGAGCCCGTTGCGGACTCGCTTCATACCGCTGCCCCGGTGACATTCAAGGTGACCTACAGCAGCCAGCCCGCTACCCTGCCGGCCATGCAGCTGAACGGTTTCAGTGTGGGATCGCATTTCACCGCCGGTGCCACTGAGGCCACTGCGTCAGGCAGCAGCCTGCAGGCCTACCTGAAGGAAGGCTACAACATCTTCCAGGTAGACCCGCCGCTGGGCCCGCAGGTGAAATTCCTCTATGACACCAAGGGACCTGAAATCGTGGTGCTGGGTGCCGTGCAGGAAGGCAGCAACATGACCATCAATGGCCGCGCCATCGATGAGAAGGGCGTCGCCTCGGGAACAGTCAACACTGCGCCGATCACCTTCGCCGCCGATGGGGCCTTCACGGTGACCGTGCCCAAGCAGGATGTGTACACCTACAATACGGTGGATACCCTGGGCCACACCAACACCGTTCACTATGCCGACCTGAGCCTGCAGTACGATCCGTCGCTCACCGTGCGCATCACCCAGCATGGCCTTGATTTCGCTATGGGCCAGATCGTCAACGCCCTGAACGGCGCGGACCTGAATGCCCTGGTGGCCGGCTCCATGCTGTATGACAGCACCTGGAAAGGCCTGTTTGGCGAAACCTACGGCGCCGACGGTTTCGTGCGTGATATATCCCTGTCCGCCAATTCGTTCGGCATGGGCCTGCAGGCAGGCAACCAGGCGACGTTCGATGGCAACATCAGCAACGTTCACATCGGCCTGACCCTGCGCATGCACAATGGCTTCCTGCCACCCACCATCATCAACGTGGGCGCCAGTGTCGGCCCGTTGGATCTGGAAGGGCTGCTGCACCTGGGCGTGCAGGATCAGACGCCCACCGTGTCCATCAGCAATTTCGATTACACCATCGGCAATATCGTGATCGATGACGTGCCGCCGGTGTTCCGCGAAATCCTGTCGGGCGTGTCGTCCGGCATTGCCAACCTGTTCAGCGGTCCGATTTCGACTGCGCTGCAGACCGTGCTCAACCAGGCCATTCCGAAAATGCTCAGCGGTTTGATCATGGAAAGCTACACACTGCGGATTCAGGACGACCAGGCCACCAATTTCGACATGGCCATGGCGCTGAACCTGGAAGACATCCAGACCACCAGCGACACGCTGTATGCATCCACTTCGGGCAACGTGATTCCCATCAATCCGAACCTGAACATTCCGCAGCCGCTGGCAGGCACACTGTTCACTTTCGACCAGTTGCCACCGGCCGAACTGAACGGCAATGACTTTGCCCTGTCGCTGAACACCAACGTGATCAACCAGACGCTGGCATCGGCCCATTCGGTGGGGCTCACGCACATGAACCTGACGGGTGGCAGTGGCGATGGTGACGTCGACATACAGTTGGGTTTGCCGCGCGATGACAATTTCGGTCCGGAAGGCTCCACCCAGCGCATTCTGGTGAACATGGCAGCACCGGCCAACCTGAAGATTCAGGACGTGCAAGGCGGCGCCGAACCGACCCTGACCGTGTACGGCCTGGAAATTCATGGCCAGACCAAGAAGAACGGTTCGTCCGTTTACACCAATGATGTCGCCGTGCGAGTGAGCGCGCAGGTAGGCCTGGTGCTGGGCCTGGGAGCCGACAACAAGCTGGCGGTGTCATTCCGTCAGGCACCGAGCGTGAAAGTGGAAGGCGTGCGCGTGGGTGAGGGTGCGTGGTCCGGCCCGGTGATCAATGCCGCCGCCAACCTGCTGGTCTCAACGGCCATCGGCGTGGTGATGGACGAGCTGGCGCGGCCGATCGAGAACATCAAGCTGCCGACGTTCGCGTGCATGGCATTTGAAAGCGTGAACATCTCCGCCGTGGGCGGTGAGGGCGGCCACCTGAATTTGGCGGGCACGCTGACCCAGGTGAGCGATGAATGCCAGAACGAAGTGACACCGCCGCCGGCTGTGGCCTATGGCCGTGGCGTGGGCGTGCCGATGTCCTGTGGTTCCAACCAGGAATACGATGCCGGTCTGTGCTATCAGCAGTGCGCTGAAGGCTATAACGGCGTTGGCCCGGTGTGCTGGAAGGAAGAAGCCTCCTACGGACGTGGTGTGGGCTCGATTCCCAATCTGTGTGCCGCTGGCGAGGAAATGGATGCCGGCCTGTGCTATCCAGTCTGCTCACCGGGTTATGACGGTGTGGGCCCGGTGTGCTGGTCGACCCGTCCGCTGTCCTATGGTCGTGGCGTGGGTACCATTCCCACCAACATCTGGACTGGCCAGTGCCCCACCGGCAAGGAAAACCAGGCAGGCCTCTGCTACTGGTATTGTGACAGCGGCTATACCGGCGTCGGACCGGTGTGCTATCTGAACAATGCTTCCTATGGCCGTGGCGTCGGCACCATTCCGAAAACCTGCCCCGCAGGCCAGGAAAACGATGGCGGCCTGTGCTATCCGGTATGCCAGCAGGGCTACCATGGCGTCGGCCCGGTCTGCTGGACCAACTCGGCGTTGTCGTATGGCCGTGGTGTAGGCACTGTTCCGAACACCTGCCACGATGGCTGGGAACGTGATGGCCTGCTCTGCTACCAGCAGTGCGCCGAAGGCTATAACGGCATCGGCCCGGTATGCTGGCCGGTGGAGACACAGCAGGCTACGCTGTCGCCGATTCCCCAGTAACAGCTGCTGTTGTCACCATGAAAATGAACGCCTCCTTCGGGAGGCGTTTTTTTTGGGCTTGCTGAGGAAATCGTTCAGATCCAGAACAGCCAGGCCAGCGTGCCCAGCACGCTGATACAAATCAGATTGAGGAAGAAACCGCAACGCATCATCACCCGCTGCGGTAACAGCCCCGTGCCAAACACGATGGCGTTGGGCGGTGTCGCCACCGGCAACATGAAGGCGGCAGACGCGGCGAACGCAACGAGCACCGCCAGCACTTTCGGTTCCACGCCGAAGTGCGCTGACACCGGCACCAGCAGCGGAATCAGCAGTGCGGCGCACGCGGTGTTGCTCACCAGTTCTGACAGAAACACGATGAAGGTGATCATCACCAGCAGTGCCACCATGGTCGGTGCCCCGTGCACCAGATCCTTCAGTTGTCCGGCGATGTAAGTGCTGGTGCCGGTTTGTTCCAGCACGGTGCTCAATGTCATGCCGCCACCGAACAGCAGCAGGATGCCCCAGCCGGTTTTCTTTTCGATGTCCTCCCATTTCAGGGTACCGCTCAGCCCCAGTGCCAGGATGGCGATTACCGCCACCCAGGCGTCGAATTCCTTGCTCACGCCGGAGAGTGCCGACAGTGGGCTGCTGAAAATCCAGCCGCACACTACGCCAGCAAAGATGAGCAATGTGAACTGGCGCTGCCGCGCGGGTTGTGCCGGCTGGCTTGAGGTCACGGCAGGCATGAGGGTGTCGGCGGGCAACAGTTCAAATGAAGGTCGTAGCAGCAGTTGCAGCAGGCCCACCATCAGCGGCATCAGCAAAAGGGCCGTTGGCATTCCGAACGTCATCCATTCTGCAAACGTAATGGACTGGTGGCTGGCAGCAATCGCGTTGGGCGGGCTGCCCACCAGGGTTGCCATTCCCCCCAGACTGGCGGCATAGGCAGTGCCCAGCAGCAGAAACATCGCGGTTTTGCGGTCTGGATCATGAAAACGCGACGCGATGCCCAGCGCCACCGGCAACATCATCGCGGCCGTTGCCGTATTGCTGATCCACATGGAAATGAACGCGGTGGCGGCAAACAGCAGATAGGCTGCCCGCACCGGATGGGTGCCCGCGATTTTCAGCACACCCTGGCCGATGGCGCGGTCGATGCCATGACGGGCCAGCGCCGCCGCCAGCGCGAACCCGCCCATGAACAGAAAAATCACCGGATTGGCGAAATCTGCAAAGGCCTGTTTTGCCGGCAGCACCTGGAATGCGATGGCGAGAACGGGGATCAGCAGTGCGCTGAAGGTGATGTCGATGGCTTCCGTCAGCCACAGCACGCCGATCAGCACCGTGATGGTCAGGCCGGCGCGGACGGGCGGCGCAACGGGCAACGCAAAATAACACAGCGCGGCCGCCGCCACGGCGGCGATGACCCAGAGCCATTTCACGGAGCCTGAAGCGGCGGGAGGAACAGCAGGTGCAGATGTAGCGGTTTGCATGGGGATGCGCCAGTCAAGCCAGGAATGGCTGGACTGTAGCAAGTCTGGCTCGCCCTGCAAATGCGGCGCGTCAAACCCGCAGCAGGGCAGTGGTGTCGCAATTGTCAGGAAGCAACAGGCAGAGCCGCTGTTTCCGCTTCCACCAGCTTGGGGAAAATCCAGCGATCCAGCAGTACCAGCATGTGCGGCATCATCAGCAGGTCGTAGAGCAATGCGATCAGGATGTTGGATGCCATCAGGATCGCCATGGTCTGGTTGGGCCCGAATATCGACGCCGTCAGAATGCCCATGCCGCAGGTCAGCACCACGGTGGTCAGCACCAGCGCCGAGCCAGTTTCCTCCAGCACATGCTCAAGACTGGCCAGTGGCGACATGCCGGCGCGACGGTTGCGGATATGGCGGCTGAGAATGTGCACGGTGTCGTCTACCACTATTCCCAGGCCAATACTGAAGGTGCCGGCGGCCGCGATGTCGATGGTGTTCACGCTGGCGCCCCACAAACCAAAAATTACCGTGCCTGGAATGGTGTTGGGAATCATCGCCACCACGCCCAGGCGGAAATTGCCCAGGAAAATACCCAGCAGCAGGGAAATCACCAGTCCCGAGGTGAGGCCGCTGAGGAACATGCTGAGCGTGACTTCATATCCCAGCACTGCAAACAGAACCGAGTGTCCGGTAACGCCCACGGTCACGTCCGGTGCGTTGGTGGCAAACCATGCCTGGATTGCCTTTTCCAGATTGATCAGATCGTGGCTGCGCATCTTCGGTACGCCCGCCATCATGGTGGCCGCCGACAGTTCCTCGTTCAGACCGATGGCCTGCGGAATGGCGTTGGGCGACGACATCTCATACAGATTCCACAGATCGGCGATTTCGTGGGTGCTGGCAGGTACCGCTGACCATTTCGCATTGTTCTCGTGCAGCGTGTTTTTCAGCAACTGCAGGTGGTCGAGAAAACTGGTCTGGTATGACACTTCCGGCCGCGCTTCCAGCCACGACTGGAACCGTGCCACGGTGCTGACAAAGGCAGGATCGAAAATTCCGTCCGGCCTGCCGCTGTCGATCTGGATCGTGATGGGATAATGCGTATCGAAATAGTCTTCGGACACCTGTACTGCCTGCCGGATCGGCGTATCGGTATCGAAATATTCCAGCGGGTCGTTATGGAAATCGCTCAGCAGCATGCCGGCGGACAGCAGGAAACTGATGCCGTAAAAGGCCCAGGCCCGCGGCCCGCGCATGTTGCGCGCCACCCGCCAGATCTGGCGGACCAGACGCTGGAAAATGTCCGGCTCGCGTGCGTTGTTGGGCGGCGATATCCGTACCGCCACGACTGGCGTGATGGTGACAGCCGTGATGAAGGAGCAGATCACACCGATGGTGGCGATGTAGCCGAAGGTGGTGAACACCGGCGAATCGCCCACGCCCAGGCTGATGAAGCCGATGGCGATGGTGATGCTGGTGAGAAACAGCGCCACCACGTTGCCACGCATGGATTCCATCATGGTTTCCACGTTGCTGTTGTTGATCAGCGGATGCCGCGAATAACTCATCAGCAGGTGGATGATATCGGCCAGCGACACGATGAAGGCAATGGCAAAAGCCAGTCCTGAGGTCTGATTGATGGTGAAACCCAGTGTGCCGGCGATGCCGGCGGTGATCCACAGTGCCACCACGATGGACAGGATGCCGGAGAACACCAGCCACCAGGAACGCAGAAAGAAATACAGCAGCAACAGGCCGCTCATCAGCACCAGCGGCATCAGGTACACGCAGTCGTGCAGCAGTGCCTGGTTCAGCGCGTGTTTGATTTCCACCGATCCCAGCAGATAGGTAGACTGCAGCTGATGCAGCGATGCCTGTTCCGCCAGAATCGCTTCGATCGCAGGATAATTCTGTTCGATGGCGCTGCTGTCGGTGAAGTAGACATAGATTGCGGAGATGCTCTTGTCTTTCGACAACACCGCGCGATTGTGGGTGGAGGCATCGGCCAGCTGGCCCAGCACGGCGTCGCTGGCGTGGGATTCCTTGCTGAGTAGCCGATAGGCTGACAAGGTGTCGGAGGTGGGTGTGCTTACCGCGTGGCTGAGCAGCGAATTTACCCGCAGTATGCCCGGCAGCGCCTCGATCTTTCTGACGGTGTCATACAGGGTTGCCGTGCCGGTGGCGCTCAGGAACGACTGGTTCTTCAGTTGCAGAAGCACCAGCAGGCTCTCCTGGGCACCCATGTCCACTTCCACCTTTTTGAAGGCGATCAGACGGGGGTCTTCCGGCGAGAAATACTCGGTAATGTCGTTGACGTAACGAATGTTGAGGATGTTGGGGGACAGGGCGATTGCCACGGCCACCAGCAGCAGTGACAGCACACACAGAATTTTGAAATTCGGCTTCATGGTTTTGTTTTTGTTGTGAGCGTGGCCGGGGTAACATTCAGCGGCATGGGAGGCCGGCAGGGAAAGAACGGCTCCGGAAAATGTCGGCCCGATAATTCAGGCGAGTCTAATCACCCGGTGCAGAGGTCTGCAATGTTATTTGGTAAAAATAAGTCACTGGTTTGTTTCAGCCCCAATCCGCGCGCGGCGGTACGGCTGTTCTGCTTTCCCTGTGCCGGCGGCGGCGCTTCCATGTACCGGCGCTGGGCCACGTTGCTGCCCGGCGTGGATGTCTGGGCCGTGAACTATCCCGGGCGAGAAACGCTGCACGGCCAGCCGTTTGCGCCCAGTCTCGATGCGGTGCTTGCCCCCGTGCTGGAGCAGCAGGAACTGTTTGCCGAGAAACCCTTCCTTGTGTATGGCCACAGCTTCGGTTCGCTGGTGGCCTTTGCAGCGGCGGTTCGGCTGCAGGCACTCGGCTGTCAGACCCGGGGCGTACTGGGCAGTGCGCGTCGGGCACCGCATTTGCCAACGGGCCAGGTCATTTCCGATCTTCCCGACGATCGCTTTCTGGCGGAGCTGGACCGGTTTGGTGGC
>JBMOPR010000405.1:0-3662 GCA_049323075.1 Pseudomonadota bacterium | reverse complement strand
GGAGATGCTGGCCTTCTATCTGCCGATCATTCGTGCCGATCTGCATTTGAATGACATCAGCCGCTTGCCGGACACGGATCGGATTGATGCGCCGGTGTATGTTTTTTCGGGCAGCCATGATCGCGTGGCCACGCAGGCGGAACTGCTGGCATGGAAAAACAGCAGCACTGGCCGCGTTGAGCACCGCGAGTTTACTGGCGGACATTTCTTCATTCAGGACAAGGCGGAGGAGTTCACAGCCTGTATAGGGAACGTAATTGGTACGATCATGCAGGAACCAGATGAGGATCTCGTCGCGTTCTAAACATAATTGCGCATTCTGATTACGAACTGTCACCGAATTGGCCGAATCTTACAAGTTTTGCGAGAACTCGCGTCAGTACACTGGCCCTTGCCAATGGGTCGTGCTGATAAGAACAATAAAGGTAGTTATAACAATACAAAGTCGACAACCGCCCAGGAATTGCTGGTTTGTCAGGGATTTAACGCACGTTGTCGTTTGTTCATTTGTATTGCGCACTCCTATTTATACGTGATTAGCACACCTGAGTCTTGAATACAGGGTAAAGACACTAGGTGGAGGTCGGTATGAAAGGGTTCCCGCAATTTAAGAACCTGGTAGAAATGGCTGCGACACGCGCACAGCTCAAGGGTGAACAGGAGCTGACGGCGTTTCTCGGTGATGATGGCAGCCGTGAAGGCACACTGACTTTCGCAGGTCTTGATCGTGCTGCACGCAATATCGCTGCGGGGCTGACGGCCAAAGGTCTGGCCCGCAAAAATCTGATGCTGCTGTACACGCCGGGCATCGATTACATCAAGGCTTTCTTCGGTTGTCTGTACGCCGGTTCCGTGCCGGTGCCGGCTTACCCTCCCATGGGTGCCCGCGACATCGACCGCCTCAAGCGGGTGGTGCTGGATTGCGATGCTGCCGCGATTCTCTCCTCCAGCATGCTGCTGCCCATGATCGAAGCCTGGGTGGCCAATCCCACCAACGGCCTCAATATCAAGTGTGTGCCCACCGATCTGGCTGCCAATGAAGATGCCATCGGGTTCAGGCCTGCCGATGTTGATCCCAGTGAAGTGGCGTTCCTGCAATACACCTCCGGTTCCACCGGCCACCCGAAAGGCGTGATGGTGAGCCACCACAACCTGCTGGAAAATTTCAAGCAGATTGTCTGGACCTTCGCCCATTCTGCAGATCTGGATGCGATTGCGCCGGAATACAAAACAGTCATCTGGTTGCCACCATTCCATGATATGGGCCTGATCGGCGGTGTGCTGACACCGGTCTTTGTGGGTACGCGCGTCACCTTGATGTCGCCGCTTACTTTCCTGAAAAACCCATTCGTGTGGCTGAAAACCATCACCGATGAAAAAGCCAAGGTATCGGGCGGCCCTAACTTCTCCTATCAATACTGTGTGCGCAAGGTCAGCGACGAGCAGATGGCGCAGCTGGATCTGTCCAGCTGGCAGGTGGCGTTCAACGGAGCCGAGCCGATTCTGATGGACGCGCTGCATGCGTTCACTGACAAATTCCGTTCCGCCGGTTTTGATCCACGCGCATTCCTGCCCTGCTATGGTCTGGCGGAAGCGACGCTGTTCGTGGCTGGTTCGCCTGCCATGCGCGGCGCCCGGGTGATCGAGGCGGATCTGCAGCAGCTGGCCAGGGGCGAGGTGAATCCGGCAGAACCGGCCACCTCGGCTGACACAGCGACGCTGGTCAGTTCCGGTGTGATCGCCGAAGGTGCCGAAGTGCGTATCGTCGATCCCAACACCCATGTGGCCTGCCATGATGGCAAGGTGGGCGAAATCTGGGTGAACAGTCCGGCGGTGGCGCAGGGTTACTGGAACAAGCCCAGCTTCTCCGACAGCGTATTCCGCGCCCGCATCAAGGGTGATGACGACAAGACCTGGATGCGCACCGGCGACATGGGCATGATGTGGGATAACGAACTGTTCGTCACCGGCCGCATCAAGGAGCTGATCATTGTTGCGGGCCGCAACCATTATCCGCAGGACATCGAAGTGTCGCTGCAGGCATCCAATCCCCTGTTCCGCAAAGGCTGTGGTGCTGCGTTTTCGGTAGTGGATCACGGCAAGGAACAACTGGTTGTCATGCAGGAAGTGAGTGGCAACGGCATGCAGCCGCAGGATTTCCATCAGCTGGCACTGCAAGGCGCCCGCGCAATTGCCACCCGCCACGGCATTTCGCCGAAAGCACTGTTGTTTATCCAGGCGGGCACGCTGCCGAAAACCTCCAGCGGCAAGATCCAGCGCGCCGAAGCCAAGAAGATTTACGAAGCCGGTAATTTCACCACGTTGTACACCTGGGATAACGCTGCGAACCAGATCGTCGCGCCGCGTGAAACCAGTGAACAGGCACAGCGTCCTTTCACCGACTGGCAGTCGGAGTTGTATATCCAGATGCAAACCTGGGTGAGCGACAAGCTGAATGTCGACGCACACCATGTGGATCTGGATGTGACGTTCTCCGAACTGGGAGTCGATTCCATCGAAGCAATCGATCTGGTGGATCGTTTGCAGGACACCATCCAGCGTACCATTCCGGCGACGGAATTGTTGCGCTATCCCACCGTCAAAGCGTTGATCGAGCATTTCGCGTCGGAGTTGTCCGAACGCCAGCTGCAAGGCAATGACCGCGACGGTACCGACAAGGCATCTGCCGCGTCACCCAGGCAAGAAACTCGCAACAAAAGTACGGCCTGACACGCCGTACTTTCGCCGCGTTCAACAAAAATAATCATACGACTTGAGTGCTAAAGACTCACGGGGTTCCCATGTCCGATAATAAGACCAATAACAACGATACCGCATCGTTACTGAAACAGGCCTTGAAAGAGCTGAAGAAATCGAAGGATTCGGTTCAGCGGCTGGAAAAGGAAAAACACGAACCCATCGCCGTTATCGGCATGGGTTGCCGACTGCCTGGCGGCGTTACCAGCCCCGACAAATTGTGGTCGCTGCTGGAAAACGGCGTTGATGCGATTACCGACATGGTGGATCAGCGCTGGAGTTCAGATCAGGTTTATGATCCCAATCCGGAGGCGGTGGGCAAGCTGTACACCAAGGCCAATGGTCTGGTGGACGATGTTGACCTGTTCGATGCGGAATTCTTTGGTATTGCCCCGGTTGAAGCGCGGCTGATGGAACCGCAGCAGCGTTTCCTGCTGGAAACCACCTGGGATGCGCTGGAGCACGCAGCAATTGCGCCGGACTCGCTGATGGGTTCGAAGACCGGTGTTTACATCGGTATCTGCCACATGGGCTACTCGCACATGCAGGCGAAATACTGCGGCCCCGAAGACATTTCCCCGTACGATGGCACCGGCAACGCGCACTCGGTAGCGTCGGGTCGCATCAGTTATCTGCTGGGCCTGCAGGGCCCGAGCATTTCGGTTGATACCGCCTGTTCGTCGTCTCTCGTTGCCATTCACCTGGCGGTACAGAGCCTGCGCAAGGGCGAATCCGATCTGGCGCTGGCCGGCGGTGTGAACCTGATTCTGGAACCTACCACTTCGATGATTTTTGCCCGCGCGGGCATGTTGTCGCCGGATGGCCGCTGCAAAACGTTCGATGCCGATGCCAATGGTTACGTGCGCGGCGAAGGTTGCGGCGTGGTGGTACTGAAGCGTCTGAGC
>JBMOPR010000404.1:0-2079 GCA_049323075.1 Pseudomonadota bacterium | reverse complement strand
GCCGCAAGCCGCATTCAAGGATCTGTGGTACACGCTGCAGGCGGGCAAGCCCTGGCGTGGCATGGTGAAAAACCGCTGCAAGAACGGCGACTATTACTGGGTGGAAGCCAACGTTACGCCGATCTGGTCCGGCGGACGGGTGACGGAATACATGTCGGTACGCACCGCGCCGTCGCAACAGCAGATCGACGATGCGGAGGCACTTTATGCGCGCATGAACGCCGGTGCGAAGGTGCGGCCGTCGCTGGCAGCCAGGGGCGAGCGCTATTTCCGCAATCTGCCGGTGAACGGGAAGCTGGGCTGGCTGGTGGGGGTGTTTGCGCTGGTGTTGCTGGGGGATTTCCTGCTCAGCGGCGAAGCGCTGCCCTGGCCTTACATAATGACATTGCTGATTGCCTGTGGCGCGCTGTTCCAGTTTGTGCAGGATGTGGTGAAAAAGCCGATGCAGGAAGCGGCCGTTGCGCTGCGCAAATTCAGCAGCGGTGATTTCGACACCCATCTGAATATTCTGCGCGACGATGAACCGGGTCAGGTGCTGCAGGGCATGCAGTGCATGAAGATCAAACTCAATTTCGAACTGGAAAATACGCGCCTGATCGCCAACGAAGCGCTGCGGGTGAAGAATGCGCTGGACGTGTGCGACACCAATGTCATGCTGGCGGACCCGGATTACAACATCATCTACATGAACGATTCACTGCGCAAAATGATGAAGAATGCGGAGGCGGATCTGAAAACCGTGCTGCCGGCATTCGATGCGGAAAAGCTGCTGGGCTGCAACATGGATATGTTCCACCGCGACCGGACGCATCAGCGCCGCATTCTGGATAACGCGAAATCCACGCACCGCCAGGAAGTGGTGGTGGCAGGGCGCACCATTGTCATCACCGCCACGCCCGTGTTCGATCAGGGCGGTAAACGCCTGGGCACCGTGATCGAATGGCTGGACCGCACCGAGGAACTGCGCAAGGCAGCCGAGCAGCAGCGCATCGAACAGGATCGGCTGGATGCGGAGCGCCGCGTGGCCAACGAAAATGCGCGCATCCGGCAGGCGCTGGATTCCGTGTCGGCGAATGTGATGGTGGCGGACAACGATCTCAACGTCGTCTACACCAATCACGCGGTGATCAGCATGATGCGCAAGGCGGAACGCGATATCCAGACCGAGCTGCCGAATTTCCATGTCGACAAAATAATGGGTTCCAATATCGATATCTATCACAAGAATCCTTCGCACCAGCGCCAGTTGCTGAAGAATCTAAAACAGCCGGTGAAATCGGTATTCCTGCTGGGCGGACGCACGCTGCAGGTGTATGCCAGCCCGGTAACCGACAGTCACGGTGAATCCATCGGCACCGTGGTGGAATGGACCGACCGTACCGAGGAAGTGGCGATCGAAAAAGAGCTGGATCACATGATCCGGTCGGCGGCGATTGGCAATCTGTCATCCCGCGCCACGGTGAGCGGACGCGCCGGCTTCTTCCTCACCATGAGTCAGGGCATCAACCAGCTGCTGGAAATCTGTGAGGACGTGGTGAGCGAAATGGTCGCCGTCATGGAGCGGCTGGCGCACGGCGATCTGCGCGCCAAGATCAACAAGGAATACCAGGGCGAGTTCGGCCGGCTGAAAGACAACGTGAATGAAACCGTGGACCGTTTGGTGGATATCGTTACTGAAATCCGCACGGCGTCTTCGGCGGTGCTGAATGGCGCAGATGAAATTGCCCAGGGCAATGCGGATCTGAGCCAGCGCACGGAAGAGCAGGCGTCGTCGCTGGAGGAAACCGCGTCGAGCATGGAAGAAATGACCAGTGCGGTGCGCCAGAGTGCCGACAATGCCCGGCGGGTGGAGCAGCTCACCGCAGCAACGCGGGAGAATGCGCAGAAGAGTGGTGAGGTGGCGCAGCAGGCAGTGGGCGCGATCAACGCCATCAATGTCAGCAGCAAAAAAATCGCCGACATCATCGGCGTGATCGACGAGATCGCCTTCCAGACCAATCTGCTGGCATTGAACGCCGCGGTGGAAGCCGCGCGCGCCGGTGAGCAGGGGCGCGGATTTGCCGTGGTGGCGGGCGAAGT
>JBMOPR010000403.1:0-2080 GCA_049323075.1 Pseudomonadota bacterium | reverse complement strand
TATTGCACCGCCGCCGCACTGCAGCATGGCGCTTTCGAACGACACGCGGGTGCGGGTGGAGGATTTTTCAAAAATCATCCCCAGCACCTTGTTCCGGAATGGCTCGTGCTGCACGCCTTTGCGCAGCATGGCTTTCAGTTCGATGGCCCGGTCCAGCAGTTTTTCCAGCGTGGCCGGTTCGATGTCCAGTAATGTCAGAAAATGCCGTGTCGCCATGGCGTGATCCCGCAAATGCTATTGGTCAAAAAATTAAGGCGTAAGCAATTTCATTTCAGCGGCGCGGTTTGGTGCGCTCGTCTGCAGCCCAGATCTTGATGAGCTTCGACAGTGTGCTTACCAGCTGGTCCGCTTCGCTATCGCTCATGGTGAGGGCCGGCAGCAACCGAATCACCTTGTCTGATGTAACGTTGATCAGCAGGCCCTGTGTCTTGGCCAGCATCACCAGTTCCGCGCAGGGTTCTTTCAGTTCGATGCCGATCATCAGGCCCTTGCCGCGTATTTCACTGATGTACTCGGCGCCATCCAGTTGGGCGCGGAAGCCCTGCAGGATACGCTCGCCCAGTGCCTTGGCCCGGGCCGGCAGGTTTTCCGATACGATGGTGTCCACCACCGCCAGCGCGACGCCGCAGCACAGCGGATTGCCGCCATAGGTGGAACCGTGGTTGCCAGGTTTGAACGTGGTGGCCGCCGGACCCCGTGCCAGGCAGGCGCCGATGGGCAGGCCGTTGCCGAGGCCTTTCGCGGTGGTGACGACATCGGGCACAAAACCCATTTGCTGGTAGGCGAAATAGGTGCCGGTGCGGCCGTTGCCGGTCTGGATCTCGTCCAGCATCAGCAGCCAGCCGTTTTCGTCGCAGATGGTGCGCAGGCCCTGCAGGTAAGCGTCGGACGCGATGTTGATGCCCCCTTCGCCCTGTACCGGCTCGACCAGTACCGCAACCACCTTGGGATTGTTGCTGGCGATGGTGCGCACGGCATCCAGATCGTTGTAGGGCGCACGCACAAAACCCTGCACCAGCGGCTCGAAGCCGGCCTGCACCTTGCGGCTGCCGGTGGCAGTGAGGGTGGCCAGGGTACGGCCGTGGAAGGAATGGTCCATCACGATGATGGTGGGCTTGTCGATTTCCTTGCCGTGGCCATACAGGCGCGCGATCTTGATGGCACACTCATTGGCTTCGGCGCCGGAGTTGCCGAAAAAGACCGCGTCCATGCCGGATACTTCACACAGCTTCTTGCCCAGCAGTTCCTGGTTGGTGATGCGGTAAAGGTTGGAGGTGTGCACCAGTCGCGCCGCCTGTTCCTGGATGACGCGCGTGATTTTGGGATGGCAGTGGCCCAGTCCGCAGACTGCTATGCCGCTGATCGCGTCCAGATACCGATTGCCATCGGTATCGAACAACCAGACGCCTTCGCCTTTTTCAAAGGCTACATCCATCTGCCGGTAGGTGGACATCAAACCCATTGCTGCCATAGTGCTTTACCGATCCTTAACCCCGTGCCACAAAATAAAAAAGGCAGCGATTGCTGCCGTCGGAAAGTCAATCATAGTCCCAATCCGGGGTGGGTGCAATCAGGGGGCGGCCAGGGGGGCCGCAGGTGCCTCAAGTGCCTGGAAAAGGGCGGATTTCGCCGTTGACCGGGTGGTTGTGCAGGGCCAACATGGGGGTCCGCTGATCACTGTTTTCAAGGCATTGAACGAACCGTGAATCCCATCGAACTGGGCCTGTTTTCCAGCCGCATTGAATCCATCTGCGACGAGATGGGCGCCGCCCTGCGCCGTGCCGCGTTTTCCCCCAACATCAAGGACCGGCTGGATTTCTCCTGCGCAATTTTTGCTGCGAGTGGCGAGCTGACAGCGCAGGCTGCGCACATTCCCGTGCACCTGGGCAGCATGGCCTACGCGATGCAGTCCATCGTGAGCGGGATTGCATGGCAGCCGGGCGACATGGTGGTGGTGAACGATCCGTTCCGGGGTGGCACCCATCTGCCGGACGTGACGGTGATTGCGCCAGTGTTCGTGCACGGCCAGCTGATTGCGTTTGTGGCCAATCGCGCCCATCACGCCAATATCGGTGCCAGT
>JBMOPR010000402.1:0-2092 GCA_049323075.1 Pseudomonadota bacterium | reverse complement strand
GGTCTGGTAAAAATTGTCGGGATTGTCGGCGCCCATTTTTACGGTTTCATGCACGACGCGGTGCAGCACCGGTGCACGCGGATCGGCGTGTTCCAGAAATGCCATCAGTCCGGCGCGGGCGAGGCGGGTGAGGTAGCGATAGCCTTCCGCCTGGTTGAACGGATCGCGCGGTGCGCCGGGAAAATTCAGCGCGGCGCCGGCGGCTTTCAATGTGTCGCAGAATTCGTCCCAGGACTGGCCGCTGACGATGCGTTGCGCGGCCACGTCCTGTTCGGTTTTGCCGCGCAGTTGCAGCCACCACAATGACAGGCGGCGAAAGGCGGCCAGCAGGCGGATCAGAACCTTTCTCATAGGGGCAGCCTCATGCTGGCAGCGCTTCCTGCGCGAGGATGCCGCGTTGCTGCAGCGCGGTCAGAATGGTGTCGATTTCGTCGTCCAGCGTCTGCAGGTGTGAATGCAGGTGAAGGTCGGGCTTGTTGGGTGCTTCATAGGGATCGTCGATGCCGGTGAAGTTTTTGATCTCGCCGGCACGGGCTTTTTTGTACAGGCCCTTGGGATCGCGCCGCTCCGCTTCCGCCAGCGTGCAGTCGACAAAAATTTCCAGGAATGGCAGGTCGGCTTCTTCGTGCAGTTGGCGCACCAGTTCGCGGTCGGCGCTGTAGGGACTGATGAAGCTGGACAACACGATGACGCCCGCATCCGCGAACAGTTTCGATACCTCGCCCACACGGCGAATGTTTTCGGTGCGGTCTGCAGCGGAAAAACCCAGATTGCGATTGATGCCGAGGCGGATGTTGTCGCCGTCGAGCCGGTAACTGAGTTTGCCCTGGCGGGCGAGTGCGGATTCCAGTGCGACGGCAATGGTGCTTTTGCCGCTGCCGGACAGCCCGGTGAACCAGAGGGTGGCGCCGCCGTGGCCCAGCAGGCGGGCGCGGTCGGCGCGGGAAATCAGGCCGGAATGCCAGTGCAGGTGGGTGGTCATGGGCGGGTTCCTCCGATTTTAGCCTATCGTTTATTAGGTTGTTTTGGTGAATCTATCCAATGAAAATGCATTTTGCAAGTCAATTGCAAAATAAATGCGTATTGTTTTGACTATCATATGATAGGTTTGTGGGCTAGGATTAGGCATCAGCGGCGCCCCGGGCTGGCGCCGGATCAATGCCGCAATGCAAGCGGAACAACTTGGCGATCAATATGGGGTGAAGATGAGCAGTGCCAACCGTCGCAACAGGGCCACGGAAAATAGGGGGGCAGATTCCACCCGGCAGCGCATTCTCGACGCGGCCGAGGAGTTGTTTGCCACCCAGACGTTCTCAGCCACTTCGTTGCGGGAAATCGCGGCACGGGTGGGTATTCGGGAGCCCAGCATTTATGCGCACTACGCGGGGAAGGATGCCATTTATGGCGAGGTAATCGATCGGGCGCTGCAACCGTTCATGGCGGAGCTTGACAGCTGGAGCCAGTCCGAACTCACCTTGCGCGAGCTGTTCGATATTCCGCGCAAACTGCTGTATCTGCATGAGCAGCACCCGTTTCGCGCGCAGATCCTGCATCGGGAATTCTGCAATCCGCCGGAGCGCATCAGCCCGAAGATACTGGTGTGGCTGGAACAGTTCGCAGCGAAATCCGCAGTGTTCATGAGCCACCTGCCGGAAAACCGCATGACCCGTCCTGATCGTCACAAGGTGATCATCAACATCATCGCGCTGACCAATATGACCCTGGGATTCTTCTCGAGTGCAGGTATGCAGCAACGTCTGCTGGGGGATGCGTATGACCGCGATGCGCTCTTCGCCGAGCATCTGAAACTGATGTCCAAGCTCTTCAAAAGTCTTCTGATTTGACCCTGCTGCGACAGCTTTGAGAATTTGACCCGGACGCGTTCATCTTCTATACCTTATCAAATAGTAAAAAGAAGGGGAGTTCCTCGTGTCTGCAGTTTTCCGGTCCTTATTTCCTTTTCAACAGAAACCGCTGGCGCTTGCCTGTGCATTGGTTATAGGTAATGTCGCTCAGGCCCAAACGCTTGAAGATCGGGTGGAAGCGCTGGAGCAGACCCAGACCCAGCAAAGTGAAATCAACCAGGTCGTCA
>JBMOPR010000401.1:0-2096 GCA_049323075.1 Pseudomonadota bacterium | reverse complement strand
AGATGATTTTGGCGCCGTCTTCGTTGACAAAATGCTTGCCCATAATGGAAATGGACTGCGCGGCGGCGGACGTACAAAAAATTGCGGCCAGTATCAAACTGCAAACAGGCAGAAACCGGTTCGAAAACAGCATGTATTCACTCCTTTGTTATTGTGCTGGTTGGATGTGAACCTGATAGTGAAAATCACTTACTCAAAATACCGGTGCGGTACCTCGTACACTTCTTCATCCGGACGGTCGATCTCCGAAATGATGCCGGAATTGCGCCGGGTGCGGCCGGCACTGTACTGAAAGCCGGGGCCCGACATCATCTCGTCACACAGCAGACAGGCATTGAGTTCGCCCTTTTCGTTCACCGGTGGCACATTTTCCGTTCCCGTCAGCAATGCCATCAGTCCATATTCGCGAACGCACACCAGCGCGCAGGACTGCGCCGTTTTCTGCGCGTTGTAGGCCCAGGACTCGGCGCAGGGCTCGCTGAAACCGATCTGCTGCATGCAGGATTTTTTCTCCGCGAGGCTTACGCGTTTACTGCAGACTTTTGCCATGACTGTCAGATCCAGTTCGCCGTACACCGCCAGATCCTGCAAGGTCGAACAGGCGCCACAGGCCTGATAATGAGTCAACTCAAAACCATTGGCAGTCAGTTCGTCATGATGGCTGAAGCTCGCCAGCCGGTAATCCCGTCGTGCGGCATCGGCAAACTGCACACCGCACACCTGCGCCTGATCCGGCTGCAACTGGCGTTGCCACCACCAGTCGTACACCAGCGGCTGCGCTGGAAAACTCAACCGCGGCAGCCCCGTTCGCAGCAGGGAATAACTGCAATGCGCATCCTGACCGCACGCCTGCAACGACAGGGGCGTGACCGGCACATAGGGATTCCGCGACACCATCGTGCCCGACGATGCCAGCAGCGCTTTTTCCGTCAGAATCTGTTCGATATTCAACGGATGGGTCTGCCGCAGGTGCTCCAGCGTTTCCGCATCAAAGGCGGGTGCTGCCAGCGGCGTCCTTTCCAGCGCCTGCTTGCAGCCGGCCAGTGCCAACAGCACCAGCAGCCCGCACAGCATCCATCCCACATTGCCCGGCTTTTTGCTTTTCACGGGAAGAATCCACGTCCAATAACCTATGGCATCGTGCCTGTGCCAACCCGTACAATACATCGGCAGAATGGACTAGATTCCGTTGACGGATTGCCCTTCTGCACGTCATCCCCCTGTTTTCTATGGTTTTATGTCAAACACCCTGCCCCACCGCTTCTGTGTTGCCCCCATGCTGGAATGGACGGACCGCCACTGCCGGACCTTCCACCGCATGCTCACCCATCACGCCCTGCTCTATACCGAGATGGTGACCACGGCCGCCCTGATCCACGGCCACCGGGAGCAGCACCTGCGCTTCAACCCTGTCGAACATCCCGTGGCGCTGCAACTGGGTGGCAGCGATCCGGACGCGCTGGCGGAATGCACCCGCATTGCAGCGGATTATGGCTATGACGAAGTGAACCTGAACGTGGGCTGCCCGAGCGACCGTGTGCAGTCCGGCCGTTTCGGCGCCTGCCTGATGGCAGAGCCGGCACTGGTGGCTCGCTGCGTGGAGAAAATGCAGAACGCCGCCAACATTCCAGTCACCGTGAAATGCCGCATCGGCATCGACGACCAGGACGACTACGCCGACCTGCAACGGTTTGTGGATTCCGTCGCCAGCGCCGGCATCTGCACCTTCATCATTCATGCCCGCAAGGCCTGGCTCGACGGCCTGAGCCCCAAGGAAAACCGCGACATTCCGCCGCTGAATTACGATCGTGTCTATCTGCTGAAGCAGGAATTTCCGCAGCTGAACATCGTCATCAACGGCGGCATCCAGACGCTGGAGGAATGTCAGGTTCATCTGGAAAAAGTGGACGGTGTCATGGTCGGGCGCGCCGCCTATCACAATCCGCTGATGCTGCGGGATGTGGATCGCGTGATATTCGGCGATCACAGTGCCAGGCCCGGTGACAGGGAATTGCTCGAACTGGTCTGCCAGTACATCGAACAGGAACTCGCGCACGGCGGCAAACTCAAATATATCAGCCGGCATATCATCGGCC
>JBMOPR010000400.1:0-2097 GCA_049323075.1 Pseudomonadota bacterium | reverse complement strand
GGCGATCAGGCGTGGCAACCCATTTATCAGGTGTTGAACCTGCCCTGGATCGGCGAGTTCAGCTGGGATTTTGTGTGGACGGAGGTGGACCAATATCTGACTTTGGCCGGGCTTTCGCCACGGGCCATACCGATTACATTCGAACGCGCCATCGCCCGGCAGAACGCCCTGCACGAGCAGCGGGAACAGGAAGAAAAGGCACGGCTGGAAGCAATCCAGCGTATGCGCGCTGAAGCGGTTGCCGCGCAAGAGCAGCGCGAAAAAAATCAACCGCGTTGGGGAACCCCTGCTGCGAAGCAGAGAGAGATCGAGAAACTGCGCCAGAAAATCGAGGAGCAACGCAAAAAATGACCTGATTGCACCACCGGCACCAGGCTCATTGTCAGCGGCTTTTTCCGGCCAGACCCGGCCCCACCACCGGCGTCACTTCCCGCGCATTGACCGCTTCCCCACACGCCGAACACACCATCGTCGGCGTAAACATGTGGCCGCAGGTGTTGTGACGGTACTGCACCGGCGGACCCAGGCCGCCGTCCAGCCACTTGTCGCCCCAGTTCACCAGCGCCAGCAGCACCGGATACAGATCGCGGCCCTTTTCGGTAAGACGGTACTCAAACCGCTCCTGCCGGTCCTGGTACGGCACTTTCTGCAATACGTCGGACTCCACCAGCCGCTTCAGCCGTTCTGCCAACACATGGCGCGTAACCCCCAGACTGGCCTGGAAATCGTCGAAGCGACGGATGCCCAGAAACGCACTGCGCAACACCATCAGGGTCCAGCGATCCCCCACGATCGCCAGGCTGCGCGCGATGGAACAGGGCTGCTCGCCCACGTCTTGCCACTTCATTGGACACCTCGTTTCTACCTTGCCCGCATTCTAACCAGCAAGAATCCGGTTGACGAGTTCCTTTTTGGAACTTACCCTGTATCAAGAGTAGCATGGGCAGGCCCAGCCGTCGCCTGCCCGGTTATGGCCACCCGCCTACATCCCCCATCGACTGAAAGGAGCGAGTCATGAGCAGCGTCGATCAGCCCTGGAAGAAAACCGCCTGTATCCTGTGCAGTCTGAACTGCGGCCTGGAAGTGCAGACCGAGGGCCGCCGCATCACCAAGATCCGCGGCGATGATGATCATCCGACATCCCACGGCTATGTGTGCGAAAAGTCCCAGCGCATGGATTACTACCAGAATGGCGCCGACCGCCTGACTTCCCCCATGCGACGCCGAGCGGATGGAAGCTATGAAGCGATTTCGTGGGACACGGCCATTCGCGAAGTGGCGCAAAAATTCAGGGCAATCAAATCGAAGTACGGTGGCGAGAGCATTCTGTATTACGGTGGTGGCGGACAGGGCAATCACCTGGGCGGAGCGTACGGCGATGCCACGCTGAAGGCGCTGGGTGTGAAATACCGTTCCAACGCGCTGGCGCAGGAAAAGACCGGCGAATTCTGGGTGCAGGGCAAGATGCTGGGCACCGGCGTGCACGGCGATTTCGAGCATTGCGAGGTGGCGTTGTTCATCGGCAAAAATCCGTGGCAGTCCCATGGCTTTGCGCGATCCCGCGTGCTGCTGAACGCCATCGCGAAAGATCCGGCCCGCTCCATGATCGTGATCGATCCGCGCCGCAGCGAGACGGCGGCGCTGGCGGACTTTCACCTGCAGATCAAACCCGGCACCGACGCCTGGTGTCTGGCCGCGCTGGCAGGCATTCTGGTGCAGGAAAACCTGATCGCGCAGCAATGGCTGGCGGCACACACCACCGGCTATGAGCAGATCGCTGCTGAACTGAAAAAAATTCCCGTCGCACAATTTGCTGACATTTGCGGCGTGCCGGAAGAACAACTGCGTGCCGCCGCCCACCGCATTGCGTCCGCCAAAAGTGTCGCCGCATTTGAAGACCTGGGCATGCAGATGAATCTGCATTCCACCCTCGGCAGTTATCTGAACCGCCTGATCTGGCTGCTTACCGGTAACTTTGGCCGCATTGGCACCAATAACGCATTCGTGCCGTTTCTGTCACTGTCGAAAGCCAGCAAGGGTGAAACCAGCGTCAGCAAGAAGAAGGCGGCGCCACGGGTGGAAAAACGCAGTCCGGTG
>JBMOPR010000399.1:0-2132 GCA_049323075.1 Pseudomonadota bacterium | reverse complement strand
ACGTCGTCCGGATGAATGAATTCCAGGAAGGTGGTGCGTTGCAGTTCTTCACTGGTGTAGCCCAGCACGCGGGTGAAGGCCGGATTCACCTGCAGGAAGTAACCCATGGTGTTGGCCACGCAGAGCAGGTCGTTGGACAACGAGAACAGGCGCTCGTAATGCTGCTGGCTCGCGTCGTAGCCGGTACGGTCTCCCAGATTCTGCACCAGGCAGTAGTAATCGCCGCCGGGATTGGTGCCCTCGGCGCGGCACAGGTTCACGTACAGGTACAGCGTGGCGCCGCTGGCCTTGGCCGTGCGCAGGACGGCATGACCCTGGCCCGCGCTTTCCAGCTGCTTCAGGGCGGCGTCAATGCGATTGCGGTCGAAGGGATGAAACAGGCTGAACCAGGAGCGTCCCTCCAGCTCCGACACAGGAATATCCAGCAGTCGCGAGATGCCTGCGTCTGCATACAGAATGTCGCTGCTGCCTGCCACTTGCAGCGAACCGTCCAGCAGGTTGTGGACAGGGGGCTGCGGTCGGCTGGATCCTTCCATCCGGTTTGTTTCCATCCGGGTTTGCTTCACGTTGGTTTGACGGCGGTGGTGGGTTACCTGTTTCAGTCTAGCACAGCTTGATAACGGGTGAAGTCAGGTGCGGCCAAGGTGGGGCAGAAGTTGCCGGCGCGGCAGTGTGCCGCGCCAGGCGGGTGCGGTTACTTGCGGATGCCTTCCGCGGAAATATAGATCTGGGCGGACTGGGCGGAGGGGCCCAGATTGTAGTCGATGCCGAAATCCTTCAGCACGATTTCGGTAGTGGCTTCAAAGCCTTGGCGATGGCCGCCCCAGGGATCATCGCCGCCGCCAATATAGGTTGCCGCCAGCGTCACCGGCTTGGTGATGCCCTTGAGCGTCAGGTTGCCGTGAATGTTGGCAGTTTTCTCACCGGTCTTTTCCACGCGGGTGCTGGTGAAGGTGGCCTTGGGAAATTTTTCCACGGCGAAGAAATCATCCCCACGCAGGTGCTTGTCGCGCTCGGCGTGGTTGGAATTCAGGCTGGCCACATCGATGTCCACACTGACGCTGGAGCTTTCGATCTTGTCCGGGTCCAGGGTGAACTCGCCCTTGAAGGTGTCGAAGCGGCCCAGCAGCCAGCTGAATCCCAGATGCTTGATCTTGAACTGGATAAACGCATGGACGTTCTCGGTGTCGAGTACGTATTTTTCTGGTGCCGCCTGGGCCGGCGCGCTGACCAGCATAGCAGCGGGCAGCAGGGCGCCGGGCAGCAGCAGGGCCGAGGCCAGGGCGGTGATGCGGGCAGTCTTGAGCAGGTTTTTCATGGGCGCGTCCTTTGATGTTGTTGCGGAAACGATTGGTTGTTTTTTCCGGACAGGAACATAGCATGAATTGAGATTCATTTGCATCTTGGCGACAGCATCCGTTTCAGGGTGGTGTCGTGCTGGACGAAATGGTGCAGCAGGGCGGCCCCGCTGTGCAGCAGGATCAGTGCCCCCAGGCCGTAGGCGACCCAGCGGTGCAGAAAGCCCATCGCTTCGGCGATGTCCGTGGGCCAGCTGCGCAGGGCGGGGATCTGCCAGCCGAACACCATGTCGATGGGTTTGCCCTTGGCAGTGGTGATCACATAGCCGGTCAGGCCCAGAGCCAGCAACAGCAGATAGAAAGCCAGATGCACCAGCCGGGCCGACCACTGCTGCCAGCGCGGTGCCGGCAGGGGCGCGGGGAGAGGGTTCAGCCGGTTCCACAGCAGGCGCCCGAGCGTGAGCAGCACGATCGCCACCCCGGCGACTTTGTGCCAGTGGGGCAGGGTGGTGTAGAGCGGATCGTAGTAGGTGAGCGTCACCATATAGATTCCCTCCACCAGCAGGAACAGCACCAGCAGAAAGGAAATCCAGTGCAGCAGAATGCTGGTCCAGCCGAAACGGTCCCGGGTATTGCGCCATGTGCCTTCCATGCCTAATTCCTTCGTTCCATGCCGTCGTGTCACCTCTTCAGTATCGAGTCCGGATCTGTGTGCGACCAGTGCAGCGGGCTGAAGGTTCAATGTCCGTGCACCCTGGCTGACTATACTGGGTGAATCGCCAACGTCCGCCTGCCCGGCACACTTTTTCCGACCATTTAACCATTCAAAAATTA
>JBMOPR010000398.1:0-2133 GCA_049323075.1 Pseudomonadota bacterium | reverse complement strand
GCCACGCCGGAAACAGACCGCGATGAATATTCAGCACGGGGAAAATATCGGGGATTTCCGCGCGTCCCAGACGTCGGGCCACCAGCGCCAGGCTGCGAAAGAAAAGTCCGCGCTGCGACGGCGGTGGCGGGGTCAACCGGGGTTGGGGAATGTGGTGCCATCCTGCGGCGGGCTGCAAGGGATCAGGTGTCCGCATCGGGGCAATCTCCTGTTTTTCGGGTACGGCGAAATTCGCCTGGGGTTAACCGGGTGCGCTGGCTGAACCAGCGGATGAAGGCCTGACGGGAGCGGAATCCCAGACGGTCGGCGATGCCGGCGCTGGTAGCGTCGCTGTCCAGCAACAGGGCGCGGGCCTGTTCCAGCCGCACCGCGTCCAGAATGTCCCGGTAACCGGTACCCTGTTCCTGCAGGCGCCGGTGCAGACTGCGGCTGCTGGTGCCCAGCTGCTGTGCCACGGATTCCTTCGAGGGAACGCCCTGCAGCATCAGGGCCGACAGCAGGCGCCGCACATCCTCCACCAGCGAGGGCGTCCGGGTGCGTTGCTGCAGCAGATTCTGGCCGTGGCGTTCCAGAATGTCCTTGAGCACCGCATCGCCGTGGGGCAGGCGCAGTGGCAGCAGGCTGGCAGGGAAACTGATGCCGGACACCGGCTGCCCGAAGAACACCGGGCAGCGGAAAAAGGCAAAGTATTCCCGCACCCGATCCGGATTGGCGGGGCGGGCATGGGCGAAGTGCACCGCGACCGGTGCCCATTCATGCGCCGGTGCCAGCATCCGCGCCACCACCACGAATGTGCCGATCACATACTCGCTGGCGTGGCGGCGTAACGCCGCGCTGCCACTGCGGCATTCCCATTGCAGTTGCACCAGGCCGGGTTGGTGCAGCACCGAGGAATGGCCGATGTTGCTGAGCATGCCGTTGTATCGCTGCACCACGTCGAGCAGATCGGCAAAGGAGGTGCAGGCCTGCAGGATGAAGCCGAGGGCGCCCAGGGTGGCGGGCTGGATGTGGTTGGCCAGATGCAGCCCCGGCAGGGTGTCGGCATGATCCTGTTGCAGCGCGGCCAGCAGCAGTTCGATGGTGCGCAGTGGCACGGTGGCGTCACCGTCGGCCAGGCGCTCGTCATCCAGTCCCGCCAGTGCCAGCAGCCGGTCGATATTGATGCCCGCCGCCCGGCCGCTGCGGACCATGTGCTGCACATGGTGCATGGAAATCCAGGCCTGCGTCTGTTCAACAGTCGCTTCATGCAGAGGCTGGGAAGACGGGTTCTGATCCACGGGAACGGTTCCTCGATGCAGCGCGGATGACGCAGTGCCGGTGTGAAGCCATGGTGACACAATTTCGGCTATGACGGGCATGCTGGCCGGTTTTGGCACCGGCGTTGGCTGGTTTGCGCACTGGCGTTCACCGGGCAGCGGCCGCACCATGCAGAAACTCCCGTTGACCCAGTGGCAGAGGAACCCGGCATGACCAGCCTGACCCGAAAAAAATGCTTCATCACCGGCGCCGCGAGCGGCATTGGCCGGGCCACGGCCATCGCGGCGGCCGCCCAGGGCGCCGAACTGGTGCTGACCGACATCGATGCAGCCGGCCTGGAAGCCGTGGCAGCGCAGATCCGCCAGAGCGGCGGCAAGGTGCTGCATTCCCGCGCCCTCGACATTGCCGATTATGCCGCGGTGCGGCAGTACGCCGACGACCTGCACGCGCAATTCGGCAGTCTGGATGTGGTGATGAACATCGCCGGTATTGCCATCTGGGGCACGGTGGAAACGCTGGCCCACGCACAGTAGCGCCGCTGCATCGAGGTCAACCTGATGGGGCCGATCCATGTTATGGAGTGTTTTCTGCCGCCGATGATTCAGGCGGGGCGCGGCGGTTGCCTGGTGAATGTGGCGTCGGCGGCCGGGCTGTTCCCGCTGCCCATGCATGCGCCCTACAGCGCCAGCAAATTCGGGTTGCGCGGCGTGTCGGAAGTGTTGCGGCAGGATCTGCGCCGGCATGGCATCCATGTGTGCCTGGTGTGTCCCGGCGCGGTGAACACCGGCCTGGTACAGACAGTGCAGATCGCCGGCATCGACCTGCAGCATCCTCAGGCGGTCAAGCTGCGCCAGGATTTCCAGCGCCACGCCGTCA